>CAYLWV010000048.1:0-12201 GCA_964387485.1 uncultured Dechloromonas sp.
CGCTCCAGACTCTGCGCCATCGTCTGCATACCCTGCTGTTGGCCTGTTTGCATTACCGACACCAGCTGTGCGGTTTTGCTTTCGCGGATGAGATTGCGCACGGCGGGTGTGCCTACCAAAATTTCGTGAGCGGCAACACGGCCTTTCCCATCACTACGTGGTAATAGCTGCTGTGCCACAACGGCGCGGAGCACATCCGCCAGCAGCGTTCTGGCCAGATCCCGCTCTTCACCGGGGAAGACATCCAGAATCCGCTCTATGGCCTGAGGGGCGGTTGCGGTATGCAGCGTCGCCAGAACCAGGTGGCCGGTTTCGGCAGCCGTGAGTGCCAGGCGGATAGTTTCCAGATCGCGCATTTCACCCAGCAGAATCACGTCCGGGTCTTCGCGCAGCGCGGCTTTGAGGGCATCGGCAAAGCTGGGGGTATCTCGCCCGACTTCCCGTTGCGTGATCAGTGCGCGCTGTGGCTCGTAAACAAACTCCACCGGGTCTTCGATGGTGAGTACATGCTTCGCCTCGTTGCGGTTGATATGCTCGGTCATGGCGGCGAGCGTGGTGCTTTTACCGGAACCCGTCGCGCCCACCACCAGCACCAGCCCCTGACTCAGGGCTGCCAGGCTACGCAGTAGGGGTGGCGCATCAATGCCTTCCAACGTGGGCACCGTCATCGGTACGGGACGCAAAGCGAGTGCGACGCCGCGCTGCTGGCGGTAGGCATTGGCCCGATAACGGCCGAGCCCCTCACCGGTGGCGGCAAAGGCAAAGTCACAGGCGGCACCTTCGGCAAAAGCACGGCGCTGCGATTCGGGCAGCACGCTATCGATCATGCCGCGCACCTGCGCATTACCCAGTGGCGCGCACTCCAGGATTTGCAGCGCACCCAGCACACGAGCCATGGGCGGCATACCGGCCGATAGATGGATATCCGAGGCACCGAGATCCCGGGCCTGGATCAGTAGACTTTCAAGCATGCGTGCTTCCCTATGATTGGTCGAATCCGGATCGATGGCATTGCTATACTTCGCTAGCCTATCAGTTTGCCGCCTTTCCCGAACACGCCTTGCCATGTTGACAGCAGAAATGACCGCTTTGACCGACCCGAGCCGCACTAACCACGCCGTCCGGCTGGAGGAGGTGCAAGCGCGGATTGAGAAGGCTGCCGTGCAGGCTGGCCGGCCCGTTACTGATGTCCAGCTACTGGCTGTCTCGAAAACTTTTCCGCTCAGCGCCGTGGATGCGGTGGCTGCGTGCGGCCAAAAGGCCTTCGGCGAAAACTACGCCCAGGAAGGTGTAGAAAAGGCCGCTGCCCGGCCACAACTGACGTGGCATTTTATCGGCCCGATCCAGAGCAACAAGACGCGAGGCATTGCCGAGCACTTTGCCTGGGTACACACCATTGACCGCCTGAAAATAGCCGAGCGTCTCTCGGCCCAGCGGCCAGCAACGCTACCGCCCTTGCAGGTGTGCGTACAGGTCAATATTTCCGGCGAAGCAAGCAAAAGTGGTTGCGCCCCCCAAGATACGCTGGCCTTGGCACAAGCCGTTGCGGCACTGCCCAACCTGCAGCTACGCGGATTGATGGCGATCCCCGAAGCCACGGACGACACCTCGCTGCAACACCGGCACTTTGCCGCGTTGCGCGATTTGCAAGCCACGCTGAACCAACAGGGCTTATGCCTGGACACCCTGTCCATGGGCATGAGCGACGATCTCGAAGCGGCCATTAGCGAAGGCGCCACGCTGGTCCGCGTGGGCTCGGCCATTTTTGGCAAGCGTTCCTATCCCGATTTACCCGGAGTCTCTTTATGAAAATTACCTTTCTCGGCGGCGGCAACATGGCCATCGCACTCGTTGGCGGTCTGATGCAGCGAGGCTTTGCACCACATGATCTGTCGGTGATCGAAATCCTGCCGGAGGCACGCACCCGCCTCAGCGAACAATTCGCCATTAATGTGTACGATTCGGCCAGTGCTGAAGCCCTGCACTGTGATGTGCTGGTGCTGGCGGTGAAACCGCAACAGATGCGCGCAGCACTAAGTAGCCTACCCGCCGGCGATAACAAGCCGCTCATCGTCAGCATTGCCGCCGGTCTGCTGGTAGATGATCTATCGCGCTGGATGGGCGGTTATCGCCGTATCGTGCGCGCCATGCCCAACACGCCGGCACTGATCGGCGCCGGTATGACGGGCCTCTACGCCGACCCCTCTGCCAGCCAAGAAGACCGCGATCGGGCCGAAGCCATTCTGGGTGCCGTGGGCGAAACCGTGTGGGTGGAGCGCGAAGGACTGATCGACAGCGTGACCGCCATTTCCGGCAGTGGACCGGCGTACGTGTTCCTGTTTCTGGAAGCCATGCAAGAAGCCGCCCGCGAGCTGGGGCTGTCGGCCGATAGCGCCCGCACACTGGCCATTCAAACGGTCATTGGCGCGGCACAACTGGCCGAGCAATCCACCGACCCGGTGAGCGTTCTGCGCGAGCGTGTCACTTCGAAGGGCGGCACCACGGAAGCAGCCTTGAAGAAGAAAGCCGAACTCGGCGTCAAGGAAGGTCTGATGGCCGGTATGTATGCAGCGGCTGAACGCAGCCGTGAATTGGGTATCGAGTTAGGACGTGACTGAAAACGCGGCCGGTGCGCCAACACCCTGGCTGCAAATCACCGGCAAAGGCGATTTGCAGCTGACGGTGCATGTACAGCCGGGTGCCAAAACCACCTCATGTGCCGGCATTCACGGCGATGCGTTGAAGATCCGTCTGGCCGCCCCGCCGGTGGACGGCAAGGCCAATCAGGCGCTGATCAGCTGGCTCGCCAAAACGCTGGACTGCCCGCAAAGCGCCCTCGAATTGATTCGAGGTCAGACTTCACGACGCAAGGTCATCCGTATCAGTGCCGCGCCGTCAGCCGTCGCAGCGCTGATACACGACCTGGCCACCGGCCAGCGTGGTTGATACCCGACCTTGCAGGGTGCGCCCCAGGAAGGGTGTGAGCTTGCCCGAGCTGCGCAGATCTGCCTCGTTAACGGTCCAGCTGGCTTCGGGATCAAACAGACAGAGATCCGCCCGCTGACCCACCGCAATCTGACCCGCTTCAATACCGAGAATCGCGGCGGCCTGTGACGTCACCGGCAACAGCGAACGGCGCAGCGGCAGGCTCAGCGCCTCACCCCAGGCCAGCGTGAGCGGCAGCAACAATTCGATCCCTGTCGCACCTGGGGCTGCTTCGGCAAATGGCACGCGCTTCACATCCAGCCCGCGCGGCGTATGCGCCGAGACCACCGCGCTGAGTGTACCTTCAGCCAATCCTAATCGCAGCGCTTCACGATCAGTATAACCACGTAGCGGCGGGTCAAAGCGCGTGAGCGGATCAAAGTAGCCGATGTCCTGCTCGTAAAGATGCAGGGCGTGCACCGCCACATCCCCCGTCACCGGCAAGCCGGCGTCACGCGCATCGCGCAACAGGGCAACGCCTTCGGCCGAGCTGATCTGCGTGAAATGCACGCGAGCACCCGTGGCTTTGGCGAGTGCCAGCACGGTTTGCATGGCCAGCGTTTCTGCGGCGACCGGAATCGCGGCCAAGCCCAGACGAGAGGCCAGCGCACTGTCGTGGGCAATGCCGTCCTTGCTCAGATGAAACTCTGCCGGCTGTAACCAGACCGGTACATCGCACGATGCGGCGTACTGCAATGCACGCCAGAGCACCCGCGTATCTGCCGGCAAGCCACGGCCTTGCGAAACGGCAATACAGCCCGCATCACGCAGCAGGCTCATCTCAGCCAGCATGGCACCTTCCAGCCCCTGGGTCATGGCACCGACCGGTAGCACACGTACCTGCGACACGTCTTCCGCATGACGCACAATGCGTTCGGCCAGTTCCGGCTCGTCAATAATCGGCGACACATCCGGCGGGCACGCCAGCGTGGTCACCCCACCTGCCACCGCGGCTTCCAGTTCGGCATCAATATTGCCGGCCACACGGGCCGATAGATCAACCAGACCCGGTACAACGACCAGGCCCGTGGCATCAATCACCTGCGCGGCAGTAAAGCCAGCGGGTGTCTGACCGATGCCGGCAATAGTCCCATCGGCGATAAAGACCGAGACGTGCTCATCAAACTGCGAGGCCGGATCCACAACACGACCGCCGCGGATTTCAATGTTTTGCTGATGGTTTAACGTGCTCATGCGCCACCTCCTGCCAGTACGCTCATGACCGCCATGCGCATGGCGATACCAAAGGTGACCTGCGGCAGAATCACTGCACGCGGGCTGTCGGCCACGGCCGAATCAATTTCTACACCACGGTTCATCGGCCCCGGGTGCATGACGATGGCGTCGGACTTGGCCGCCTTGAGGCGCTCGTGGGTCAGCCCGTAGCGATCATGAAACTCGGTGGCGGAGGGCAACAGCGCACCGCTCATGCGCTCGCGCTGCAAGCGCAGGGCGATGACGACATCACAATCTTTCAGACCGGTGTTCAGGTCACGATGCACTTCCACACCCAGCGATTCGATATCGGTCGGGATCAATGTCTGCGGCCCGATCACGCGGATCGATGCGGCGCCCAGCGTCTTGAGCGCATGAATGTCGGAACGGGCCACACGCGAATGCAGGATGTCCCCGATCAGCGCCACGTTGAGCCCTTCGAAACCGCCCTTGTAGTGACGGATGGTGTACATGTCGAGCAGACCCTGCGTCGGGTGGCCATGGCGACCATCGCCGGCATTGATAACGTGAATATCAGTCCGACCCGTGCGGCGCAGATGATCCACGATCAGATGGGGTGCTCCGCTGGATTCGTGACGCACAACAAACATGTCGGCATGCATGGCGCAGAGATTGTCGACGGTATCCAGCAACGTCTCGCCCTTGGCCGTCGACGAGGTCGACATGTTGAGATTAATCACATCCGCCGACAGTCGCTTGGCGGCGATCTCAAACGTCGTGCGGGTACGCGTGGAGTTTTCAAAGAAGAGGTTGAATACGCTCTTGCCGCGCAGCAGCGGTACTTTTTTAACATCCCGATCAGACACGCCCAGAAAGCTGGCGCCGGTATCGAGCAGGCGCGTCAGCTGTTCACGGGAAAGCCCTTCCGTGGAGAGCAGGTGTATCAGATTGCCATCGGCATCCAGTTGCGGATCAAGCATCATCAAGACTCCAGGTCAGGCGTCCATCGGGATCATTGGCCGGATTGCGCGCCAGCACGAGACTGGCATCGCCGGGCAGGCTCACCGACCAGACACAAAAATCGGGGGCAATCGGCAACTGGCGTTCACCGCGATCCGCCAGGACCGCCAGCTTGACGCTGGCCGGGCGCCCATAATCAAACAGTTCGTTCAATGCAGCCCGCGTGGTGCGGCCGGTATAGAGCACGTCATCCACCAGAATCACCGGCTTGCCGACGATATCGACGGGGACGGTCGTCGGCTGCACATTCGGGCTCAGACCCCGCTCATTAAAGTCATCGCGGTAAAACGAGATATCCACACTCCCCACCGGGGGGTGGGTAGGCAACAATTGCGACAGACGCTCGGCAATCCAGACGCCCCCGGTAAAAACACCGATCAACACGGTATCCGGCGCACGTTCGAACACCGGTTGTAACTGTTCGGCCAGGGCAGCAATCTGCTGCTCGGCATCGGGGAGCATTTTCAAATCAGGCATGCAAGCCTCCGGCGGCATGATGGGGTTGGACAGCGTGCTGATCCAGCCACTGCTGCAAAAGAATCTGTGCGGCAACGGCATCAACGTGCTGCTTCGCATTGCGGGACGACTGCCCGGCCTGCTGCAGACGCTGTTCGGCCTCTGCCGAGCTCAGTCGTTCATCGACCCAGGTCACCGGCAGGTTGAACCGGCCATGCAGCTGATTGCCGAAACGACGGCAACGCTGAGTCATCTCATGTGCTGTGCCATCCAGATAGGTGGGCAGGCCGACCACCAGTTGTTTCGGTTGCCATTCGGCCAGCAACGCACCGATCTGTTCAAAGCGTTGCGCGACCGGCTCGCTGGCAACCAGCGTCAGCGGATGCGCCAGGCCAGTCAGCGTTTCGCCCACGGCAACACCAATGCGCACGGTACCAAAATCAAAGCCCATCACCGTGCCCTCAGGCATGACCAGCCACATCAGACAGTCGGTCAAACGCAATACCCAGTTTCGCCAGTGCGGCGGGCAGACGCTCTTCGTACGGCAGATCAAAGAGGATCTCATCATCAGCCGGCACACTGAGCCAGGCATTCTGGAGAATTTCGCTATCGAGCTGACCCGGCACCCATCCGGCGTAACCCAATGCCACCAGCATGGCATTGGGTGCCGTCTCGCCACCGACCGATTCCAGAATATCTTTGGAACTGGTCAACGCGATCTCTTCGGTAATCTTCATGGTCGACTGCCATGGCTTGGCCGGCTTATGCAGCACGAAGGCACGATCCAGTTGGACCGGACCACCAAACATCACTGGCTGGCCCGCCAGTTCGGCATCGGGATGCGCCAGTTCGACGCGCTCGAACAGCGAGGCCAGACTCATATCCGTGGGTTTATTCACCACCAGCCCCATCGCGCCCTGCTCGGAATGCTCGCACAGATAAATCAGGCTGCGGCTGAAGCGCGGGTCTGACATACCGGGCATCGCCACCAGAAAATGTCCACGCAGCCAGGTGGCATTTTCTGCCAGGCCCGACGCCTTGGGTGCCTCTGATTCGCCTGAGGGTACGCGGGAAGCGGTCATATCGCGTATTCTACCGCAAATGCACACTCAAACACCTGACGATCAAGCCGCCCTAGTCTGGCTCCGGCGCGACCTCCGCGTGGATGACCACGCCGCGCTTTACTACGCGCTCAAGCACCATCGCCGCGTCTATGTGGCCTTTATTTTTGATCGCGACATTCTGGATGTGCTGCCCCGGCAGGATCGCCGTGTCGAGTTTATTCGCGAGTCACTGGTTGCGTTAGACCAGCAGCTGCAAGAACATGGCGGCGCCCTGATTGTGCGTCATGACCGGCCACGCCAGGCCATTCCGGCCCTGGCCCGGGAGCTGGGAGTGAGCGCCGTCTATTGCAATCGGGATTATGAACCGACAGCCGTATTGCGTGACCGCGATGTGGCCGCCACCCTGGCCCTGGCCGGCATTGATTTTCACAGCTACAAAGATCAGTGCATTTTCGAGCAGGATGAGGTGCTAACCCAGATGGGCAGGCCCTTCACCGTATTCACGCCTTACAAAAACGCCTGGTATAAAAAAGCGGCCCTATCGGAGACGGATTTCTTTGTCCGCGCTTACCCGGTATCGCGCTACCTGCAGCATCTGGCAGCTTCACCGCTGGCCACCGGTATCCCCTCCCTGGCCGAGATCGGCTTTGACAACACGGATCTACAGAAGATCGGCATTACCCCCGGCACACGCGGTGGCCGAGACCGGGTAGAAGATTTCTTCACACGCATTGATCGGTACAAAGAGGCGCGTGATTTTCCGGCCGTGAAAGGCGTGTCCTACCTGTCGGTTCATTTACGTTTCGGCACCGTGTCCATTCGCGAACTGGCGGCACGCGCCTGGCGCGAAGGAGGCGATGGTGCACTGGGCTGGCTCAATGAACTGATCTGGCGTGATTTCTACTTTGCCATCCTGCATCACTTTCCACATGCCATCGGCCACGCCTTCAAACCGGCTTTTGATGCCGTACGATGGGACAACGAACCGACATGGCATCGCGCCTGGTGCGAGGGTCGCACCGGCTACCCGCTGGTGGATGCTGCCCAGCGCCAACTGGCGCAAACGGGCTGGATGCACAACCGCCTACGCATGGTCAGTGCCTCGTTCTACACCAAGGACCTGGGGCTGGATTGGCGGGCCGGTGAAGCCTGGTTCGCCGAATGGCTGCTCGACTTTGATCTCTCGGCCAACAATGGCGGCTGGCAGTGGTCTGCCTCCACCGGCTGCGATGCCCAGCCCTGGTTCCGGATTTTTAACCCGGTCACCCAATCCGAACGCTTCGACCCCAAGGGCAAATTCATCCGCCGATATGTACCAGAGCTGGCCAACGTCCCGGATAAATACATCCACGCCCCCTGGACGATGCCGGCCGAAACGCAAGCTAACTGTGGCGTATTGATCGGACGTGACTACCCGGCGCCCGTGGTGGACCATGCCGAAGCCCGACAACGCACCCTAGCCCGTTTCAAGTCAGCCACCGGCGAGACTGAGGACATAAAAAAACCGGGGTAACCCGGTTTTGTCGCCATTGCAGTATTCAACCGACTTCAGATATCTGCAATGCGGGTCAGCAGCTCGTTGTCGGTCACCGGCTTGACCAGATAATCAATCGCACCCTGACGCAGGCCCCACACCTTATCCGTATCCTGCCCCTTATTAGAAATCAGAATCACCGGAATACGGGCAATACGATCATCATCGCTGCGCGTCAGCGCACGCGTTGCCTGATAACCGTTGAGGCCCGGCATCACGACTTCCATCAGAATCAGGTCAGGCGTTTCACGGCGGGCAACCGCCACACCTTCTTCACCATCGCCAGCGACGAGCACCTGATAACCCGCTGCTGTCAGTACACCACTGAGCTGTGCCCGCTCAATCGGTGAGGGTTCCACCACCAGTATTGTTTGTATAGTCACCTGGAGGCTCCCTCGTCGGCTCTGATCAGAGCTCGATCATCTCGAAGTCTTCTTTACGCAGTCCACATTCCGGGCAAACCCAGTTCATGGGGACATCCGCCCAGAGCGTGCCCGGTGCAATACCATCTTCCGGTAGGCCGGTTTCTTCGTCGTAAATAAACCCACAGCCCAGACACATCCAGGACTTGAAAGACTGACCGCTCATGGTAAAACCCTAGGCAAGAAGTAATGCTACGGATTGATACAATGGTGTCATCCTAACCGATGCCGTACCCTGCTGTCATCACGTTGTCATTATTATTAACAACGGTTTTGTTGATTTATTTTATTGTCCAATCTCAGCCTGTTCATAGTGCCCGATTCCTTTACCTTTCCCGGTTTTGTCTATGCTGTCACGCCGGACCAGCCTGACACCGCTGTACTGCTTGCCCAAGTAGAAGCGGCGCTGCAGGGCGGTGTTCGCCTGGTGCAATACCGTGACAAGATCAGTGCCATGCCGGAAAAGCTGCAACGGGCCCGACGTCTGAAGCAGCTATGCCAGGCACACGGCGCCCTTCTGCTGATCAACGACGATATCGTTCTGGCCATCGCGGCACAGGCCGATGGCATCCATCTGGGTGCCACGGATGGCAGTCTCCGCGATGCACGCCGTCTGCTACCGGCAAAGACCATTATTGGTGCATCCTGCTACAACGATCTGCCACTCGCCCGCCAGGCGATTGCTGACGGCGCCAGCTACGTGGCCTTTGGTGCCTGTTTTGCCTCAACAACCAAACCCGCCGCCCGCCGTGTGTCACCGACCCAGCTGGCAATGTTCCGTCAGGCCCTCGGCTCGCAGGTCGCCATCTGCGGCATCGGCGGCATCACCCTCGACAATGTGGCTCAACTGGACGACCAGGTTGATGCCGTCGCATTGATTTCCGAGCTTTTCGGCACCCCGGAAGCACCCGCTTCCCCTGACCAGATACGGCATCGTGTGAGCCAGTTTCTGGCCGAACCGATACCCACTTAAGCATTTATTCCTGACCTTTCCTTTTGAGTCCTCATCATGACCAGCCGTAATGAACAACTCTTCGCCGCTGCGCAACGCCATATTCCGGGCGGCGTGAATTCACCCGTTCGTGCTTTTCGTGGCGTGGGTGGCACACCCCGCTTCTTTGCCTCGGGCAAAGGTCCGCGCGTAACGGATGCCGATGGCAAGGTCTACATTGATTACGTCGGCTCCTGGGGACCGCTGATTCTCGGCCATGCCGATCCGGACGTGTTGGACGCTGTGCAGACCACAGCCGCCCGCGGCCTGACCTTTGGCGCCCCGACCGGTGCTGAAGTCGAGATCGCCGATCTGCTCTGCGAGCTGTTGCCCTCACTGGAAATGGTGCGCCTCGTGTCTTCAGGCACTGAAGCCACCATGAGCGCCATTCGACTGGCCCGTGGCTTTACCGGCCGCGATCTGATCATCAAGTTTGAAGGCTGCTATCACGGCCATGCCGACAGCCTGCTGGTCAAAGCCGGTTCCGGTCTGCTCACCTTCGGCAATCCGTCTTCGGGGGGCGTCCCTGCCGATGTGGCGGCACACACGCTGGTGCTGCCCTATAACGATATCGCCGCCTTCAACGAAGCACTGGATCAATACGCCGACAAACTAGCCGCCGTCATCGTCGAGCCGATTGCCGGCAACATGAATCTGGTCGATCCGGGCAAAGCCTTTCTGCAAGCACTGCGCGATGGTTGCACCCGCGTCGGCGCGGTACTGATCTTTGACGAAGTGATGACCGGCTTCCGCGTCGGCTTGCAAGGCGTACAAGGCCACTATGGCATCACCCCCGATCTGACGACGCTGGGCAAAATCGTCGGCGGCGGCATGCCGCTGGCCGCCTTCGGCGGCCGCAAGGACATCCTCACCTGTCTGGCACCGCTCGGCCCCGTGTACCAGGCGGGCACCCTGTCGGGCAACCCGGTGGCCGTCGCTGCCGGCATCACGACCCTGAAAAAACTGCGTGTTCCGGGCTTTTACGAGGCGCTCGCCGAGCGCACCCGTCAGCTGACCGATGGCCTTACTGCCGCCGCCCGCAAACATGGCGTACCGTTCTCGGCCAATGCCGTCGGTGGCATGTTCGGCCTGTACTTCCGCGAATCGGTGCCCAATAACTACGCCGAGGTCATGGAAGCCGATACGGCAAAGTTCAACCGCTTCTTCCACGCCATGCTGGATGTTGCTGGCGAAGGACATTACTTTGCGCCCTCGGCGTTTGAAGCTGGCTTTGTCAGCGCCACGCACACCCCGGCGGACATCGACAAGACCATTGCCGCCGCCGAGGCCGTTTTTGCCCAGCTCAAGGCCTAAATCGGTTTTTGCCCCCGCGCTTGCAGTTCGCGAGGTTTTCCTTTAATTTCAACCTCCTGTGCGGCCAACACCCTGTTGGTCGCTTTCTGATCGTTAGGGGTGCCCGTAGTTTGGGCTGAGAGAGACCCTTGGCACCTGATCCGGTTCGTACCGGCGTAGGGAAACGAATGATTCTTGATCTGATGACTGCCATTGCCACACCCGATCCGCGCGATAGTGCGGGCGCGGGCAAGGCACGTCGTCTGTTTGTGGGCGCACCACCCAAGGTGCTCTCGATCGCTGGTATTGACCCCAGCGGCGGTGCCGGGTTGCTGGCCGACATCAAAACCTTTACCGCACTCGGTGCTTATGGCTGCGGCGTAGTCGCCGGCCTCACGGCACAGAGTACGCAGGGCGTGACTGCCATACAACTGCCTTCCGCAGAATTTGTGGGTGCCCAGCTCGATACGCTACTGGCCGATGTGACCATCAGCGCTGTAAAAACCGGCATGCTCGGACAAGCCGCTAACGTACAGGTCGTCGCCGAAAAACTAGCTACCCATCAACAAGACAATCTGGTGCTCGACCCGGTGATGATCGCCAAGAGCGGCGACGCACTACTGAACAAGGAAGCGACCGGCCTGTTGCGTGATGCGTTAATTCCTCTGGCACGTGTACTGACACCCAATCTGCCGGAAGCCGGCGCACTCCTCGACGAACGTGGCCCGGAAACGATCAAGGAAATGACCCGCGCCTGCGAACGCCTGCACCGACTACTGCGTCAGGAAGACAACCGCTGGATACTGCTCAAAGGTGGACATCTGCCCGGCGGTGAACTCGTCGATTTGCTCTACGACGGTGACCGCATGATCGAGCTGCGTGCCGAGCGTTTTGACACACGCCACACGCATGGCACCGGTTGCGCACTCTCCGCGGCGATCACTGCCTTAATCCCGCAATGCCCGGACATGCCGACAGCGGTCACTCACGCCCACGTATGGCTGCAACAGGCCATTCGCCGTGCCGACGAATTACAGATCAGCCGCACGCCGCAAACCGGCCACGGCCCCGTTCACCATACCCATGCGCTATGCATCGCGCAATAACGCGACAACAAACAAATCAACAGAGAAACCACCAAGGAAATCGTATGAACGCCAAACAACCTTTCGTTGCCAACCAGGCACACGTCGACGAAGCCGCCATTGCGCCGCTACCGAATTCCCGCAAGGTCTATATCGAAGGCTCGCGCCCGGATAT
>CAYLWV010000049.1:0-12108 GCA_964387485.1 uncultured Dechloromonas sp.
CGCTACTATGACCTACAGGGTATGGCGCGGGCGATTCAGGCAGGTGAGGTGGATTTTGTCATTACCAACCCCGGGCACTATGTGGCGCTCGAATATGATCTGGGCATCAGCCGGATCGCTACCCAAGTACCGGAAAGCTCCCACGATGCCACGCATACGGTCGGTTCGGCAGTGATCGTGCGGTCGGATCGGGCCGATCTGCAAGCGCTCGCTGATCTCCGCAAAAAGTATCTGGCCGCCGTATCGCCGGATGCTTTTGGGGGTTATCAGGTGATCTGGTCAGAACTCAAAGCCCTGGGAATGGATCCGGAAGTGGGTGATGTCAAACCCGTATTTACCGGCTTTCCCATGATGCATGTGATCGATCGGGTGAGAAACGGCCAGGCGGATGCCGGGGTGATTCGCAACTGTCTGCTGGAGCAGCAGATCAGTGCCGGCTTGGTCAAACCGGGCGAGTTCCGGGTACTCTCACCGCATCAAAGCGATTTGCCTTGCGCCACGTCCTCCCGTAACTACCCCGGATGGGCTTTTGCCGCTACCGCTGATACACCCGGCCAGCTTTCCCGCTCGGTACTGATTGCACTGTTATCGTTGCCGCCCGGCAACACAGGCCAGCAATGGGGGGTGCCGGCAGATTACCACCCGGTACACGATATGCTCCGTGAGCTGAAAATCCCGCCGTATGACTTTTTACGGCAGCACAGCTTCGAATCCTATGCCCGTGAATACTGGCCTGTGGCGGCGGGCCTTTCGGCGGTGCTGCTGTTTTGGTTGCTTTATACGGTGCGCGTGGAGGTCATGGTGCAGCGTCGGACACGCGAGCTATCGGCGGCACTATTACAGCGTGATGAACTTGAAGAAAGCGTTAATGCCCAACGCCAGCAGATGGAACATCTGTCGCGACTCTCCATTCTCGGTGAGTTGTCCGGCACACTGGCCCATGAACTGAATCAGCCGCTTGCCACCATGGCCAACTATGCTCGTAGCCTGACTCGACGGCTGGCACGCGGTAATCTGTCCGCTGAGGCAACCGCCCAGGCGGCTGACGAAATTGCCAATGAATCGGAGCGCGCTGCCGGCATCCTCAATGGCATCCGGGCCTTTGCCCGTAAGCGGATTCGTAGCCGCGAGCATTGTGCGGCGGTGGCGTTGGTCAATGAGGCCGTGCACCTGTTTCGGGGTATGGCGGCCAAAGCACCGGAAGTGCGGATTGAAGACCGATTACCGCAAGACAGTCGTTGGGTCGATGCCGATCCGCTGCAGATCCAGCAGGTATTGCTCAATCTACTGAAGAACGCGATGGATGCGCAGAAATCGGCCGGGACTTCGGCCCCCCTGGAAATCACCCTGGTCTCTGGCGGGAGAGGTTGGGTACATGTGGCTGTACGTGATCATGGCAGCGGTTTGAGTGATGATCAGCTAGAACGCTTATTCGAACCTTTTTTTACCACCAAGGAAGATGGCATGGGTCTCGGCCTGTCCATCTGTAAAACCATTGTTGAAGCGCATGGCGGCGCATTAAAGGCGCTCGTGCCGGAAGATGGGCCGGGTCTGCAGATGATCTTTACCCTGCCGCTTAGCCGAAAGCAGCCGGGGCAAATGCCCCGGCTGATATCAGACAAGGATGATGTGTGATGACCACCCCTGTGATTCATGTCGTCGATGACGAAGCGCCGTTCCGGCGCTCACTGGTGTTTCTGCTGGAATCGGCGGGTTGGACGGCCATCGGCCATGAATCGGCTGAAGCCTTCCTGGAAGCCGCACCGGCATTTCCGGCCGCAGGCGGTTGCCTTGTACTGGATATCCGCATGCCCCGGATCAGTGGTCTGGAGTTGCAACGTCGTTTGAACGTGTTGGGTAGTGCATTCCCAGTCATCTTCATGACGGGCCATGGCGAGGTTGAGCTGGCTGTGCAGGCCATGAAGGAAGGCGCCATCGATTTTCTGCAGAAGCCCTTCAAGGATCAGCAGTTTCTGGATACGGTGGAGCGTGCGGTGAGCATCAGTGTGGCGAGGCAGACGGCCAATCAGCGCTGTCAGGAAGCGCGCCAGATCCTGGCCAAGCTTTCGCCGCGTGAAACCGAAGTGGCCCGCCACCTGGCGCAGGGATTATCGAACAAGGAAATTGGTCGAGAGCTGAGTATCAGCGACAATACCGTGCATGTGCACCGACAGCATCTGATGGAAAAAACCGGGGTCAGTAGTGCGGCCGAGTTGGCACGCCTGATTCTGCGTGCCGACCCGGCCGGACTGGATTGATACGATTTTAGTTTGTTGTAGCAGGAGCCTGTTGTTTTTCAGCTTCATGCTTTTTGGCGGCAGCGCGGGCAGCGGCGACGGCGCGCTGCTTGTCAGCCAGCGGCGGGAACGGGCCATACTTGTGCTGATCGGCCGGTGCGCCATCCACGTACGGTGGGAATGCGGCATCAATCGGCTTGTTCCAGCGGGCCGGGAAATCCTGATCCAGATTGGCCTTATGTGGGCGAGGCTTGGAGAGAATGTAGGCGGCCACGTCAAACGCCTGTTCATCGGTCAGCGTCGGGCTCTTGTGGTTGGTGCCCATGGGCATGTTGTGCTTGATAAAGCGCATGGCCATGATCAGACGATTCATACCGGCGCCATCGTTAAACGAATCCGGTCCCCACACGGGCGGGAAAATATAGCCCTGGGCATCACCCTTGACCCCCACACGCTTGCCGAGGCCGTTTTCACCGTGGCAGCTGGCACACTGCTCGTTATAAATTTTCTCACCCGCAGCCAGGTCGGCACGGCGGTTGGGCGGCTTCGACGGGAAAGTCGCCGAACCTTCCACCTTAGCGCCTACCGGAATGC
This sequence comes from uncultured Dechloromonas sp., assembly GCA_964387485.1. Taxonomy (GTDB): domain Bacteria; phylum Pseudomonadota; class Gammaproteobacteria; order Burkholderiales; family Rhodocyclaceae; genus Fluviibacter. The sequence goes on from CAYLWV010000049.1 coordinate 2,832, forward strand.
CGGTCGACAGGAAGTGGATGTAAGTCACATAAGCCTTCATTTCGCGGGAGTCCAGCGGTAACGGCTTGCCGGCCATACTGCGTTGCATACAGCCGTTGACACGTTCTTCCACGGTGCTCAGATCATCTTCGCGACCGCGATACTGCGGGAAGGTGGCCGTGACGCCCACCCAGGGCATGGCGTACGGCTTGCTGGCATTCTCTTCATGGCAGGAGGTGCAGGCCAGGTTATTGCCGGCGTAACGCATCTTCTTGTTCTTGACTTCCGGACCGATGGTCGCAAAGGTGCGTGTCGTCAGCTCATGGCCGTAGCGGGCGAGTCTGCCATATTCATCATCGGGCAGGGTACTGATATCAGGCGCCGAGCGGTCAATCAGACTCACTTTGGCTGGTGCAGCCGTCTGGGCCAGTGCTGCGGAAATAGCCAGGGGCAGGGCCAGGAGACCGGCTGCCATGAGGCGTGTATGTTTGTGGTTCATGGTGAACTCCTTTCAAGAATCTTTAAACTGATTCTAGGAGTCACCGGACTCAGGCAGAATTCCCCGATTGAGTGATGTCTATAGCCTGAATCGGTTATATCCGGAGAGATATAACCGATCTGCCTAGTTTACTTAGAGGAGCTGCTCACCCAGCCACCAGGCGGCGGCGGCAATCAGGGCGCTGCAGGGAATGGTCAGGATCCAGGCCCAGACGATATTACCGGCCACGCCCCAGCGGACGCGGCGGGCGCCACGGGTAGAACCAACGCCGGCGATGGCGCCGGTAATCGTATGGGTGGTGGATACCGGAATACCCAGTGCCGTGGCAAAAAATAGCGTCATGGCACCCGCACTGTTGGCGCAGAAACCACGCGCCTGATTCAGCTTGGTAATCCTGTTGCCCATTGTCTTAACAATGCGCCAGCCACCGAACATCGTACCCAGACCCATGGCCGTGTAACAGGCCAGCACGACCCAGGTGGGCACGTGTTCGTTGGGGGTTGAAACGCCAGCGGCAATCAGCAGCATCCAGATAATGCCGATGGTTTTCTGGGCATCGTTACCTCCATGGCCCAGGCTGTATCCGGCGGCCGACACCAGCTGCAGGCGGCGGAAGTGCTTATCCACCTTGCTCGGAGACATATTCCTGCAGAGCCAGGACACAATCACCATCATTAGGCTACCGATCGTAAAACCGAGGAAGGGCGCAATGAAGATAAAGGCAATGATTTTCAGGACACCGGCTGCGACCAGGCTGCCGAAACCGGCTTTGGCCACGGCCGCGCCCACCAGCCCTCCCACCAGGGCGTGCGAGGAGGAGGAAGGAATGCCGTAATACCAGGTAACGATGTTCCAGACGATTGCACCCACCAGTGCACCGAAGATGAGGTAGTGATCCACAATCGACGGATCAATGGTGCCTTTGCCAATCGTGCCGGCCACCTTGAGCTCAAACAGAAAATAGGCCAGAAAGTTAAAGGCGGCTGCCCAGATCACGGCCTGATGCGGTTTAAGGACACGCGTCGAAACGATCGTGGCAATCGAATTGGCCGCATCATGGAAGCCGTTCATGAAATCGAACAGTAGTGCCACGATGACGAGGGTGATGATCACCCCCAGGCTCATTTGCAGGTTATCCATGGATCAGTCGATCAGGAATTTTCGAGGACGATGGCTTCGATGGTGCCGGAAACATCCTTGCAGCGATCCGAGACGGATTCGAGGATCTCGTAGATTTCCTTGAGTTTGATCACCTGACGGATATCCGGCTCTTCGCGGAACAACTTGGACATCAACTCACGATGCATGCGGTCGGCGTCCGATTCCAGTTCGTCGATCTCATGACAGAGGGTCAGGATGTGTGGGCCGTTCTGCATGCTGTCGAGCAGCTTCACCACTGAGGTGATGTGGTTGCAGCAGCGGGCCGTCACCTGGGCCAGAGCAACAGCCTCCTGCGGCACCTGTTGAATATCGTACAGTGCAACCGACTCGGCCACGTCCTGAATAATGTCGAGAATGTCATCCATGCCGCTGATCAGCTCATGAATTTCATCGCGGTCAAATGGGGTAATGAAGGACTTGTGTAGCTGGGCCAGTGTTTCGTGCGTGACCTTGTCGGCCTGACGCTCCACCGCATCAATCTCGTCGGCAAGGCGGACGACATCACCAGACTGGGTGGCCAGCGCCGTGATCAGATCGGTCAGCAGTGAACCACCCTTGGCAATCAGCGCAGCGTGGTTGTTGAAGTGATCGAAATATTTGCCCTCTTTGGGCATCAGTTTGCCGAACATGGGAGTCCTATGCGCTTCTCATAAAATTGAAACGATATTGTAATCCCTGTGTAAGGTATTGGGTTGGCTAGGCAAGGGTTAGAATGCAGATCTCTTACCGGAAAAGACACACCATGCGCCTGATCGCTACCGCTATTTTCGTGCCCTCTCTGCTGTTGTCGGCCTGCAACATGACCCAATCTCCGGTCAACGTGTCAGACAGCTCGCCACAGGGGGCTGTGGCGGCGACCCAGCCTACGGTTGAGACACCTGTCTCGGCTGTCTCCGAACATTCGCCAAAACCGATGGCATGGCAGAAGCCGGCAGTCGAGCCGGTTGCTGTGCGGGGCACCTTAACACTGGAGGTCTTGCCCCAAATCGCCCGCCAGTTGCATAAAGACCCGGCAGCTTCCAGAAAATATGCAGGGCAGACCCTACAGGGCAAGGCGAAGTTCGTTAAAACGGCCAAAGGCAACCCGAATGCGGTCGTTGCTGATGTGCGAGTCCACGGTTTAGGAGAAGTCTCGCTCTGGTGCCGTAACGTGACAGAGGGGGCAAACAGAATAGCGGCCGGTCGTGTTGTCTCGTTTGAGGGACTGCTCACAGGCAGTGTCTATACCTCGGAAGACTTCAGTCACGATGTGACTTTGAAAGACTGCCGGTTCCACGAATAATCCAGGGGTTTCCGGCAGCCGAGCCTGCCAGGGGCAGGCTCAGGATCTCATCCCTATCGGGAGGGATCAGGGATTAGGCCTCAGCCTTTTTGAGAATGGCGTACAGCTCATCCTTCAGGTGCAGCTTTTCCTTTTTCAGGGTTTCGATCTCTTCCTGAGTACCGGATTCAATGTGAGCTTCCATGTTCTGAATCTTCTGATCCAGTTCATTGTGCTTGTCGAACAGGTTGGTGAAATGACGGTCAGTCGTTTTGAGGCGGGTGATCAGCTCACGGTATTCGGGAAACATGCTAACTCCGTTAATAATGGACAGGGACGAATCTTCGCCCTCAATGTAATTTTACGCCCTTGAGCGGTTGCCGGCCAGCCTATTCCGTCGTTGGCGAGGGCTTTTTATCGTTAATTTCGCCCTGAACTTTGCCATTTATGCGTTTGAAGAAGCTCAGTTTGTCCGGGAAGTGCTGCGTTACCCAGGCGACGACGGTGTATTTGATGAGTTTGCCGGCAAATAGGGCCAAAAACGCTTCAAAAATTCGGTCGTCGACAATGCCAATGAAAATCAGCAGGGGCATTTGCGGCAGTGGTGACGCACCCACCCCGAAAATAGCCCAGACGCCATAATCACCAATCCAGCGGGAGGCTTCTTCCCAGGTTTGCGGGCTAATCAGATTCGGGAAAAGATGGTGGATTTCGTTATAGCCGAGCAGGTGGGATACGCCGACAACCACGGCGCCGGCTAATGCGCTGCCGAAGGAGCAGGCCGCACTCAGCATCAGCCAGCGCCGCGGGGCCATCAGTACAGCCGTGACAATCACGGCGGTCACCGGATAGGCCGCACTGATCGTGCCGCCAAAGGAGAGCAGGGCGCTCAGGCCGAGTAGATGGTTGCCTCGGTTGGCTCGCGCCATCCAGACCTGTAGCTTGCTCTCCAACTTGTCGAGCCGTTTACCCATTAGTCGACACGGCTCTTGCGCTGAATCAACTCGATTTTGTACCCATCGGGATCGTCCACAAAAGCAATGACGGTATTGCCGTGCTTCATGGGTCCCGCCTCACGTACTACTTTGCCGCCGGCCACGCGGATCTTCGTGCAGGCGGCATAGGCGTCTTCTACCTCAAGCGCAATGTGACCATAGGCGTTGCCCAATTCGTAGTGGTCAACGCCCCAGTTGTAGGTTAGTTCAATCACCGCCTGTTCCGACTCCGGGCCGTAGCCGACAAAAGCCAGTGTGAACTTGCCTTCCGGATAATCGTTACGACGCAACAGGGTCATGCCCAGCACGCGGGTATAGAAATCCAGCGACTTGTCGAGGTCACCGACGCGCAGCATGGTGTGTAGTAAACGCATACGGGGTCCGGTCACGCGAACAGAATCAGAGCGAGAATGCCGCCCAGAATGACCCATTTGCCGGCGTAGTAGGCCGTGCGGTTGCGCGACTTCAGTCCCTTGGCCCAGACGCGGCCCTTGTACACTACGCCAAAGATCTTGTTCAGTACGCCGGTCTTGTCGCCTTCGGCATTGGGCGAAGCGGCGGCACCCACCACGTAACGGCCGAACCAGCGATTGAAGGCTTGGATCCACGATCCGGCCAATGGGCGTTCAACATCGCAGAAGAAAATCAGGCGATCTTTATCCGTGTCGTTTTCAGCATAATGGATAAAGGTTTCGTCAAAGAACACGCTCTTGCCGTCGCGCCAGCTGTAACGTTCGCCGTCGACCTCGATGAAGCAACGGTCATCATTGGGTGTTGACAGGCCCAGGTGATAGCGGATCGAGCCGGCATACGGGTCGCGGTGGCGCACCAGGCGGGCGCCTGGCGGCAGGTGCGTAAACATGGCGGCCTTGACGTTAGGTACCTGCTTGAGCAGGCCGCAGGTCACCGGGCACAGTTCTTCGGCCGACGGGTGGGCCGTGTCATACCACTTCAGGTAGAAGCGCTTCCAGCCGGTGCGGAAGAACGAGTTGAAACCCACATCGTTATAGGTGTCCGAGGCTTTGATCTGGCCCAGTTCGGCCAGCTTCAGACCTTCTTCACGAATCTTTTCCCAGTTGTCGTCAAAAATCTTCATTTCCGGGAAGTTGCTGGCGTCCAGATAAGGCACGTTGGGTACCGTTGATGCGCCGTAGAGCAGCACATTCACCGGCGCCAGAAAGGTGGAGTGGTCGGTGATCTGGCGGAACGGGCGCAGACGCACCTTGCCACGGAAGTGCACGAACATGGTCGACAGCACGAAAATCCAGATAATGGTCCACTTCACAGGCGGTTCCTCTTTATGAATCTTAAGTCATTGACGCAAAGCACCATTATCACCGCCCATGCCCACTCCTGGCAAATCAGGTGGTTGCCGCCATAGACGTGTGGGCGGCTGGTAGAATAACCAAATGATCCTGGCCGACCAAGTTGCAGACGTTTTTAAGCCCGAAGGGCCGCTGGCCCGCCAGGTGCCCACCTTCCGGCCGCGTGCGCAGCAGACGGAAATGGCTGCCCGTATCGCTGAAGCCATCACGACAGAGTCTGCCTGCCTGGTTGAAGCCGGCACCGGGACCGGTAAAACCTACGCCTATCTGGTGCCCGCCATGCTTTCGGGCGGTAAGGTCGTGCTTTCGACCGGTACCAAAACTTTGCAGGACCAGCTTTTCGAGCGAGATATTCCCATGGTGCGCGAGGCGCTCGGGGCGCCGATCCGGGTAGCCTTGCTCAAAGGGCGCAGTAACTATGTCTGCCTGCACCATCTGGAGCGGGCACACAGCGAGGGTCGTTTCCTGCAGAAGGAAGACGCACGCCATATCCAGCATATTCTGCGATTTTCCAAAATGACCAAACGGGGTGACAAGGCGGAATGTGCCGATGTACCCGAGTCGGCCTCGGTCTGGCACATGGCGACTTCAACCAAGGATAACTGCCTGGGTAGCGAGTGTGCCCGTTATGAAGAATGCTTTGTCGTCAAAGCCCGGCGCGAGGCGCTGGAAGCCGATCTGGTTGTCGTTAACCATCACCTGTTCTTCGCTGATGTGGCTCTGAAGGAAGAGGGCATGGCCGAGTTGTTGCCCAACTGCAATACGGTGATTTTCGACGAGGCGCATCAGTTACCGGAAACCGCCGGCATCTTTTTCGGTCAGCGTTTTTCCACCACTCAGGTCCTGGACCTGGCGCAGGACGTGCGCATGTCGGCACTGGCCGAAGCGCGCGACTGTCTGGATCTGCCGGTGCAGAGCGCCGCCCTCGACAAAGCCGCTCGTGATTTCCGCCTAACGCTGGGCAATGATACCGTGCGCCAGCCAGCGACCAACATGGTGCGTCATGCCGAGTTTCTGAAAGGTCTCGATGCGCTGGCCGAACGTCTGGCGCTCATGAGCCAGTTGTTACAGACCCAGGCTGGTCGCTCGCCCGATCTGGAGCGCGCCTGGCAACGTTGCGTTGCGCTGGAACAGGATCTGGCCCGCTGGAAACGTGGCGCCCTGGGTGGGGGCTCGCAGAGTGATGCCAGATCGGTTGCTGTCGAAGCGCCACTGGATGAAGCCGTGGACGATGCAACCTCATCGACGGATTACGTCTATTGGGTAGAAACCCTGGGGCATGGGCTACATTTGCATGCCACGCCCCTATCGGTGGCCGAACCCTTTACCAAACTCATGGCGAGTAGTCCGCGGAGCTGGATCTTCACGTCGGCCACGCTGGCCGTGCAGGGTGATTTTGCACATTATCAGGAGGCCATGGGCCTGCACGATATTGTGTCCTACTGCTGGGATAGCCCCTTTGATTACGGGCAACAGGCGATGCTCTGTTGCCCGACTGACCTACCCGACCCCAACAGCGCCGATTACACGGACCGACTAGTCGACAAAGTATTGCCGCTGATCCAGGCGGCCGAAGGTCGGACGTTCTTTCTCTGCACCTCACTGCGCGCCATGCAGAAGGTGCGCAGTCAGCTGGAAACCCGCCTGGCGTTTCATCAGCCGGAAATCAGCATTCTCTGTCAGGGCGATGCCGCTAAAAACGAACTGCTGCGCCGTTTCCGCGAATCGGGCAATGCGGTACTGGTAGGGTCCCAAAGTTTCTGGGAAGGGGTGGATGTGCCCGGTGATGCCCTATCGCTGGTCATTATCGACAAGCTGCCCTTTGCCGCGCCGGATGATCCGGTGCTGTCGGCCCGCATCGACGCCCTCAACCGTCAGGGTAAAAACGCCTTCATGCACTACCAGTTGCCGCATGCGGTTATTAATGTGAAGCAGGGCGCGGGTCGTCTGATCCGCAGTGAACGGGATCAAGGCGTGCTGGTGATTGGCGACCCGCGTCTTGTGACCAAAGCCTATGGTAAAAAGGTCTGGCGCAGCCTGCCGCCGATGGCGCGAACGCGGGATATTGCCGAAGCGGAAACATTTCTGATTCACTCACTTAAAGATCATGTTGCCTGATCGTTCATTACTGGAAGCCACACTTGGCAGTGGTGCGCTTGCCGAACGCCCCCATCTCTTCTCTGATCGTATCGTTGAAATACCCGCGACGGAGTTGTCTGAACTGGCTGGCTTTGTTCAAGCGGTCAGTGCACTGGTGGCATTACCGTCCTATCAGGACGCGATTGCTGAACGGCAAGGCATAACCGTTGCGTTGCAACCACCCGGCGTTTGCCTGGGCTTTGATTTTCACCGGACACCGGATGGTCCCAAACTCATCGAAATCAACACGAATGCCGGTGGTGCCCTGCTGGTGACACTGCTCAACCGTGCCTGGGGCTTGCATGACACGGCCGATGTCGCAGAAACACACTTGCTGCAGATGTTCCGGCAGGAATGGGCGCTGTGGCAGGGCGTGGATGGTGGCAAGGCAAGGCCATTGACCCGTATTGCCATCGTCGACGAATCCCCCGAGCTGCAATATCTGTATCCGGAGTTTGTGCGCTGGCAACGCCTTTTTGAGTCGGCTGGTATCCACACCTGCATCTGTGCCCCGGAGGCCTTGGACTGTGATGTGCAGGGTCGACTTAGCCATCACGGCCAGCCGATTGATCTACTTTACAACCGGTTGACCGACTTCAGTCTGTCTGCTCCCGCGCTCACTCAGATCGCCCGAGCCTGGCAGCACCAGGTCACGGGGGCCAAGACGGGGTCGTTGATCACCCCGCATCCGGCGGCTCATGCCCTGTGGGCAGATAAACGGAATCTGGATCTGCTGTCCGATCCACAGCAACTGATGGCCTTAGGCCTGGATGCTGCAACGGTCGATGTGATTACTGCCTGTGTGCCGCGAACGGTGCTGGTGGATGCCGCCCAGAGTGAACACTTCTGGACGACCCGTAAAACACGATTTTTCAAACCCCAGGCCGGTTTTGGGTCACGCGCCACCTATCGGGGTGACAAACTGACCAAACGAGTCTTTGACGAGATTTTGCAGGGTGGCTATGTTGCGCAGGACTTTGTGCCGCCACCGGAGTTGGCTGTGGTTGACGTGGCAACCGGTGAAGCGGCAACCCTCAAATACGATCTGCGAGTCTATGCCTATGCCGGTCAGATTCAGTTGCTGGCGGCACGCCTCTATCAGGGGCAAACTACCAACTTCCGGACGCCGGCAGGCGGCTTCGCTCCGGTCTGCGTGACGGATGACTGAGGCGCTCCCCAGGCCTGGTGCCTGAGGTTATGGTTTCTTCTGGGCCGCCGGCACCCGGCTGTTATATTCCGGCGCCTTGGCGGCATCCGCAATCAAACGGCTTTCCAGTTCGGTCAGTACCAGGGCCAGTGCCTGTTGCTGGCCATCCACCAGCGCCTGCGGTGATTTATCCTTCAACACAACCCGTTTGGTAATGCGTGGGGATGAGAACAGGTAATTGCTGGCGGTGAAGCTGGAGCTGGCATAGAACTGAATGCTGACCACCGCCTCCGGCTGTCCACGATAGTCGCCATAGAACTCGTCGATGACGCCCTGTAACTGGTACAGGGGAAAGAAGACGGTGGACTGCTCGACAACCTGGCTAAAGCCATTCGATTTGGCTAGCCAGTCGCGCGTGGCGTTGCCCACCATGTCGCGCGGATAGACCAGATATACGTTGTAGTAGTCCTTCTCATACCGGTTATCCGAAAGACGGTAGACCAGCGATTTGCCGTCAAAGGGCGCATTCGCCGAGAAGTTGCCCATCTTCAAAATTAGGGCGACCGGTGTGGATCGGGCCTCACCGGTGCGTTCCGGCGCGACCAGCCAGCTCGTCTGATCGGCATTGGGGCGGGAGAGTGAGCAGCCGGATAGCAGCGCGGCGATCAGTGATAAGGTGCTCAGGGTTATCGCGGTAGCAGGGCGGTGCTTGGCGGGCATGACGTTCATGGAAGGCATGACTTATATCCTTTTAGCCTGATGTTTAGGGCG
>CAYLWV010000050.1:0-11728 GCA_964387485.1 uncultured Dechloromonas sp.
TCGCTCGCGAAAGTAGGTCACCGCCAGGCACCCCATACCAAAAACCCCATCCTATCCAAATAGGATGGGGTTTTTACTTTGCGCTCCCTGATTTATCATCTCTGGTTTTCATCATTGATGGCCTTCAACGATTTCTCTCGGAGCAGTTCATGATCGACTATAAAAACGGTATTTATGCAGTGGATTCGGACTATGTGCGTCCGATCCTGGATGCCATCCACCTCATCGAGGATTCGGGTGAAGTAGCGATTGTCGATTGCGCGCACAATGATTCATGGCCGCAGGTATCTGCTGCGCTGACCCAGATGGGTCGTAGACCCGAAGACGTGAAGTGGCTGATCCTGACCCATGTGCATCTGGATCATGCGGGTGGCGCTGGGTTGTTTATGTCCAAATTACCGAATGCCCGACTGGTGGTTCACGAGCGCGGTGCGCGCCATATGATTGACCCGAGCAAACTCTATGCGGGTGTTGAAGTTGTCTATGGCAAGGAAACGGCGAAGCGTCTCTATGGGGATCTGTTGCCGATATCCGAGTCGCGTGTACAGATTGGTAAGCATGGTGACGTCCTGGCCCTGGGGCAGCGAACGCTGGAGATTCTGGATACCCCGGGTCATGCCCGCCATCACATCAGCATTGTGGACCATGCGGCCAGGGGCGTGTTCTCCGGTGATACCTTCGGGTTGTCTTATCGCGAACTGGATGTGGACGGCAAGGCCTTCATCTTTCCGACAACCACTCCGGTGAATTTCGAGCCAGAAGCCATGCATGCATCGATTGAGCTGATGCGCTCTTTTAAACCGGCAGGTATCTATCTGACGCACTATAGCCGCGTGACGGAAGTCGATAAGCTGGCCGAGGATCTGCATCGTCACATTGACGCTTTTGTCACTATGACCAACCAGGCTCCCGGCGACGGCGATGCCAGAAAGCAGGCCATTGAGACTGCGATGACTGCGTATCTGCTCAAGGAAGTGCGTGCGCACGGCTGTACGTTGCCTGATGATGAGATCAAGGCGATTTTTGCCACTGATCTGGACCTGAATGCCCAGGGCCTGGCCTACTGGAAGCAGCAGGAAGAGAAAAAGGCAGCGAGTGCCTGATGGTTTTTTTGATGTCCCGATGACGAAATCCATGGATTCGCAGCGGCCAGAGCGACGATTCGGTGGGATCAACCGCCTGTATGGTGAAGCGGCGCTGAAGCGTCTTTCGTCCGCGCACGCCATCGTGATCGGTATCGGTGGCGTGGGCTCCTGGGCTGCTGAAGCCCTGGCGCGCAGTGGCGTTGGACGGCTGACACTGGTTGATCTGGATCATGTGGCCGAATCCAACTTCAATCGCCAGCTCCATGCCCTGGCGCCGAGCCTAGGACAAGCCAAGGTCGAGGCGATGGCGGAGCGGATTGCGCTGATTAATCCAGCCTGTGTCGTGCACTGTGTCGATGATTTTCTGACGCCGGAGAATGTGGGCGAGATCATCGGCAATGAATCGCAGACGCTCGTGCTGGATGCGATGGACCAGGTTGCGGCGAAAGTGGCGCTGATGGCCTGGTGCAAACGCCATAGGCAACATGTGGTGACCTGTGGGGCCGCCGGCGGCAAGCTGCGCGGTGAACTGGTGCAAGTGGCGGATTTGAGCGAAACCACGCAGGATCCGTTGCTGGCCAAGGTGCGTACCGGTTTGCGCCGTGATCATGGCTTTCCGGCGGGGCAGTTGAAGCCCGCCAGGCCTGGCTCTAAAAAATCCCGCTTCGGCATTGAAGCCGTCTTTTCAACGGAAGCCGTCAAACGCCCGGTGCAGGAAGGTGCGGCTTGCGCCCCCTTTGAACCTAGCGGTGGTGCCCCACTGGCCTGTGCTGGCTATGGCTCACTGGTGACGGTGACGGCCGTATTTGGCATGGTGGCTGCCGGTCGCTTGATTGACCATGCGATAATGCGCTCATGACAAACGCAACAACGATGCAACAGACGGCTAAACAGATTCCCTGGGAAGAGGCATGGACATTGAATCATCCACAGATGGATGAGACGCACCATGAGTTTATCGCCGAGATCAACCATATGCTGGCCGTGCCGGATGCCGAGATGCTGGCGGCCGTGGATCAGTTTATTGCGCATACGGTGGCGCATTTTGATCAGGAGCGGGACTGGATGGAAAGCACCAACTTCCCGCCCAAAGGCTGCCATATCGGCGAACATGATCGTGTTCTGGCGATTGTGCAGCAGGTGCGCAGTATGGTGGCAGGTGGCGATTACGCCATTGGCCGTCGTCTGGCCGAAGAGCTGGTGCCCTGGTTTAACCAGCATGCGCAAACGATGGATGCCGCGCTGGCCTATGTGCTGATTGAAGGCCCCGATGCCGAAGGCGCACCGAAATCGCATGATGGGTGTGCCTGCTGATGAACCGTCGTTTATTTTTGTCACAGACTTTAAAAGGATCCCTGGCGCTTGGCCTAGGGGGTGTATTGAGCGCGTGCTCTGAAAGGAAGAAGATGTCGTCGTTGAAAATTGAAGATCTGGAAGTGGGCACTGGCGCCGAGGCGCAGCCGGGTCAATCGGTCACGGTGCATTACACCGGCTGGTTGACCGATGGTCAGAAGTTCGATTCCAGCAAGGATCGTAATGACCCGTTCGTGTTCCCGCTGGGCCAGGGTTATGTGATCAAGGGCTGGGATCAGGGCGTGGTTGGCATGAAGGTGGGTGGCAAGCGCAAGCTGACGATTCCGCCGGAACTCGGCTACGGTGCACGCGGTGCCGGTGGCGTCATTCCCCCGAATGCGACGCTCGTCTTCGAAGTCGAGTTGCTGGATACGAAGTAATTCCTAATGAGTGAGCCCGTACGGCTTTCGAAGCTGATGGCCGAGCGCGGGCTTTGTTCCCGCCGCGAGGCTGATAGCTATATTGAGCGCGGTTGGGTGCTGGTTGATGGTGCCGTGGTCGACACCCTGGGTACGAAGGTGTCGCCCGATGTGCGTATCGAACTCAAGCAATCGGCGCAGAGCGCCCAGGCTAGGCGGGCCACGATTCTGCTGCATAAGCCGGTAGGCTATGTCTCCGGACAGCCGGAACCCGGCTGCACGCCGGCTGTGCAGTTAATTGGCGGGGCTTCGCGTTGGTCGGAAGATCCAACGCTACGGCAACAGCCTTTTACGCATGGCATGCTGCGTAATCTGGCACCTGCCGGGCGACTAGATGTGGATTCGACCGGCCTGCTGGTGATGACGCAGGACGGGCGTATTGCCCGGCATCTGATCGGCGATGATTCCACCGTGGATAAGGAGTACCTGGTGCGGGTGTCTGGCCGCCTCGCACCGGATGGGCTGAAACTACTCAATCACGGGTTGTCTCTGGATGGCAAAAAATTGCGCCCGGCCAAGGTGAACTGGCAGAACGAAGACCAGCTGCGCTTCGTACTCCGTGAAGGGCGCAAGCGTCAGATCCGTCGCATGTGCGAGTTGGTTGGCCTCAAGGTCATTGGCCTCAAACGCATTCGCATCGGCAAGGTCAAACTGGGTCATTTGCCGGTGGGACAGTGGCGCTTACTGGGGCCGGACGAAGTTTTCTGATGGAATCGGGTGCCTTAGGGGCTTGGGGTACCTAAGGGCGCGTCAGCTGTTCAAGCTGTTGCAGTGTGGTCAGCGCTTCGTCTTGGTTCATACCGCACATCTCTGGCGACGCTTGTAAACCACTGCAGCAGGCCGGTCGCTCCGGCTGGCCGAAAATCTTGCAACGAAAATGGGCATCGAGTTGTATGCAGGGTATTCCCGCTGCTTTGCCCCCTGGCATGCCCGGGATGGTGCTGCTGATCGAGGGGGCGATACAACAGGCGCCACAACCCGGTCGGCAATCCATCCTTCAGTGATCCATCGGGCCGGCCATTACTGACCGGCCTTGCCCCAGGAATCACGCAAGGTCACGGTACGATTGAATACCGGTTTGCCGGGTTGTGTGTCGAAACGGTCTGCCACAAAATAACCGTGCCGTTCGAACTGGAACACGGTTTCCGGTGTCACATCCGCCAGACCACCTTCCACCTGAGCCTGAATGGTGGCGATGCTGTTGGGATTGAGATCCTCGAGGAAGTCACGTTCCACGCCTTCCGGGGTTTCGGCGAGCTTGCCGCCCGGGTTGGCACGTGCAAACAGGCGATCATACATGCGCACTTCGGCGGCGCAGGCATGTGGCACCGAGACCCAGTGGCTGTTGCCCTTCACCTTGTAGTTATCGGCGCCAGGGGTGCCGCTCTTCGAGTCTTCGAAGTAGGTCGCGTACACCGTAGTGACGTTGCCGTCGGCATCCTTCTCGCAGCCCGTGCATTCAATAACGTAACCGTAGCGCAGGCGCACCTTGTTGCCCGGATAGAGGCGATGGAAGCCTTTGGGGGGCACTTCGGCAAAGTCTTCGCGTTCGATCCAGAGTTCCCGTGAGAACGGCACGTCGCGTTTGCCGAGCTCCGGCTTGAGCGGATGGTTTGGCGCGTGACAGATTTCGGACTGGCCTTCCGGGTAATTGGTGAGCACCAGCTTGATCGGGTCGAGCACGGCGATGCGGCGTTCGGCAGCGAGGTTGAGATCCTCACGCATGCAGTCTTCGAGGACGCTGTAGTCAATCAGCGAATCCGAGCGCGATACACCGATGCGCTCGGCAAAGAGGCGGAAACCGGCCGGGGTGTAACCACGACGGCGGGCACCGACCAGCGAAGGCATCCGCGGATCATCCCAGCCCTGCACATGGCCTTCTTCCACGAGCTGGATCAGCTTGCGTTTGGAGAGCACGACATAAGTCAGGTTCAGCCGCGAGAACTCGTACTGACGTGGCAGCGGCGTGTTGAGGCAACCCAGCTCGGCCAGGCGCTCGTTCAGCCAGTCATAGAGCGGTCGATGTGATTCGAACTCCAGCGTACAGATGGAGTGCGTAATGTTTTCCAGGCTATCCGAGACGCCGTGCGTAAAGTCGTACAGCGGATAGATGCACCAGGCGTTGCCGGTGCGGTGGTGGTGTGCATGACGGATACGATAGGCCAGCGGATCACGCAGATTCATGTTGCTGGAAGCCATGTCGATCTTCAGGCGCAGTACCAGGCTGCCATCGGCAAACTCCCCGGCTTTCATGCGGCGGAACAGGTCTAGACTCTCGGCAGCCGGGCGTTCGCGCCACGGCGAGTTGGTGCCGGTTTGCGTGAGCGTGCCGCGGTTCAGTCGGATGTCATCCGCACTCTGTTCATCCACATAGGCATGCCCGGCTTCGATCAGCTTTTCGGCAAAGCCATAGAGGAAGTCAAAGTAGTCGGAGGCGAAATAGAGATTCGTTTCATTCTGGAACTGCCAGCCAAATCCCAGCCACTTGACGGATTCGATGATGGCATCGACGTACTCCTGTTCTTCCTTGGTCGGATTGGTATCGTCAAAGCGCATGTGGCAGGCGCCGCCGAAACGCTCGGCCAGACCGAAGTTCAGGCAGATCGATTTGGCATGGCCAAAGTGCAGATACCCGTTGGGCTCTGGCGGGAAACGCGTGCGGATGGCGGCGGGATCAAGCGGTCCGCTTTTCTGCTGTGCCGCCGGGCCCGGGTGACCGGACCAGTGGCGACCGGCATATTTGCCGTCGGCCAGATCCTGTTCGACCACGTGCACCAGAAAGTTGGTGGCAGGAATATGTTCCGCGGTTGCGGTGGCCTTAGGGGCGGCGGAGGGCGTGCGTGGGGCTTGGCTCACGATGGGGTCGCAGAAAGAAAAATATTGCGTTGTATTTTACCTGATCGCGCCGTGTCGGAGCCTCTGCGACCGCTAAAATACGGCCTATGACAGCCACACCATCTCCTACCAACGCGTCTCAACCGGTAGAACTGCGGGCAGCATCGCAGGTCACACCCCAAGGCGTACGGCAGGCCGCTAAAATGCTTGCACGCGAGGCCCGCCTGGCGCAGATGGCCGGCAAAATTACGTTTCCCGAAGCGCTGCCGGTCAGTGGCCGCAAAGATGAGATTGCCGCAGCCATTGCCATGCACCCGGTGGTGATTGTGTGTGGTGAGACCGGTTCGGGTAAAACCACCCAGTTACCCAAGATCTGTCTGGAACTGGGGCGCGGCGTGCATGGGCTGATCGGTCATACGCAGCCACGACGCCTGGCGGCGCGATCTGTCGCCCGGCGTGTGGCCGAAGAGCTCGATACCCGGGTCGGTGAAGGCGTGGGTGTCAAAGTGCGTTTTCAGGATCGGACGGCGCCGGATTCATTGATCAAGCTGATGACCGATGGCATTCTGCTGGCCGAGTCGCAGCAGGATCCGCTACTGAAGGCCTACGACACGATCATCATTGATGAGGCGCACGAGCGCAGTCTCAACATCGACTTTCTGCTGGGGTATCTGAAGCGCTTACTGCTCAAGCGCAAAGACCTCAAAGTGATTATTACGTCGGCAACGATTGATGCCGAGCGCTTTGCACAGCACTTTGCCATCAACGGCAAACCGGCACCGGTGATTGAGGTCTCCGGACGGCTGTACCCGGTCGAGGTGCGCTGGCGCCCGATTGAGGACCCGCGGGAAATGGCGGGTAACAACAAGGCCGGCAACACGAAGCCCGGCGCAGCGTCGGAGCGTAGCGAGCGCAGTGCCCGCGAAGAGCGCGAAGCGGATGAGGATCGGCTATACGAAGCCATCAGCGATGCCGTTGATGAGTTATCCCGAGTAGGGCAAAGTCAGGGCGGCGGCGACATCCTTGTGTTCCTGCCCGGTGAACGGGAAATTCGCGAAACGGCGGAAGTCCTGCGCAAGCGGCATCCACCGCATACCGAGATTCTGCCGTTGTATTCGCGGTTGTCGGCCGAAGAACAGGACCGTGTTTTCCGCGGACATAGCGGCCGCCGTGTCGTATTGGCCACGAACGTGGCGGAAACCTCACTCACGGTGCCCGGCATCCGCTACGTGATTGATAGCGGTCTGGCGCGGGTCAAGCGCTATTCCTACCGCAGCAAGGTCGAACAGCTGCAGATTGAAAAAATCTCGCGGGCCGCGGCGCGCCAGCGGGCCGGTCGATGCGGCCGGGTGGCCGACGGCATCTGTATCCGGTTATATGACGAGCAGGATTTCGAAGCACGCAGTGAATTTACCGACCCGGAGATATTGCGATCATCCCTGGCCAGCGTGATTTTGCGCATGCTGGATCTGAAGCTGGGCGATGTGACGCTGTTTCCGTTTATCGAGCCGCCGCCCGATAAGGCCATCAAGGATGGTTTACTGCTGCTGCAGGAGCTGGGGGCGGTGGCGGTTTTGGCCGATGGGCGACAGCAACTGACGCGCAGCGGCCGAGATCTGGCGCGTTTGCCGCTCGATCCGCGCCTGGGGCGCATGGTACTGGCCGCGCGCGAAAACCAGTGTCTGACAGAGCTCATGATCATTGCCAGTGCGCTGGGCGCGCAGGACCCACGCCTGCGACCGCCCGAGCAACAGCAGGCAGCCGACGAGGCGCATCGCCGGATCATGTTTGGTCCGGAGGAGACGTCGGAGTTTACGGCCTGGCTCAAACTCTGGGCCTGGTATGAAGAGGCGATGAAGCACCATTCGTCGCGCAAGCTGACGCAGCTCTGCCAGAAGCATTTTCTGTCGATTCTGCGCTTGCGCGAATGGCGAGATATTCATGGACAGCTACATACGCTGGCTGCCGAACTTGGCTGGAAGTTCAATACAGCGCCGGCGACCTATGAGCAGATTCATCGTGCCCTGCTCACAGGGTTGCTCGGTAACATCGGTTGCAAGTCGGAAGATAAGGGCGATTATCTGGGCGCACGCGGGGTGCGTTTTGTGGTGCATCCGGGTTCTTATCTGCAAAAGAAAGCCGGCAAGTGGCTGGTAGCGGCGGAATTGGCAGAAACCTCGCGTCTGTTCGCACGGTGTGTGGCGCGCGTCAATCCGGAATGGATCGAGCAGATCGGTGCACATCTGGTCCGCCGGAGTTACAGCGAGCCGCATTGGGAAAAGAAAGCCATGCAGGTGGTGGCCAATGAACGCACCACGCTTTACGGCCTGACGCTGCAGGCCAAACGCCGCGTTCATTTCGGTCCGCTGGATCCGGCGGCGTCACGTGAGATTTTTATCCGTGAAGGCCTGGTCGCCGGCGAGATTGATGCGGCCTGGGTCAATCGCTGGCCATTCTATAAGCACAATCAGAAGCTGATTGCCGAGATTGAACAGCTCGAGCATAAACAGCGGCGCCAGGATGTGCTGGTCGATGATGCCCTGATCGAGGCTTTCTACGATGCCCGTATCCCCGCCGATATCGTTAACGGTGCCGGTTTTGATGCCTGGCGGCGTGAGGCGGAAAGCGCGAATCCGAAGTGCCTGTATCTGGATCGTGATGACCTGATGCGCCATGAGGCCGGTGGTGTGACGACGGATAACTTTCCGCCGGAGATCGAGATCGGCGGTGCGCGCTACGATCTGTCCTATCACTTTGCGCCCGGCGCATCCGATGACGGTGTGACACTGACGCTGCCACTGGCGCATCTGAATCGTCTCTCACCGGATGCCTGCGAGTGGCTGGTGCCGGGCCTGCTGCGCGACAAGGTGTTACAACTCCTCAAACAGCTGCCACAGCGTTACCGCAGTAAGCTGGTGCCATTGCCGACGTTTGCCGACGAGTTCATCGCGGCTCACGCCGGGTCAGGGGGGCCGCGCGATAAAAGCCGGACAGGTTTGCTGGCTGCGCTGATGCATCACATGCTGTTCGAACGCGGTTTGAATGCGCGTGGCTGGACGCTGACGCCGGATGCCTTTGCACCGGAGTCCCTGCCGGCACATTTGCGCATGAACTTCCGTCTGGTCGATGCCGATGGCCGGCAGCGGGATCAGTCTCGCAGCCTGAGTGAACTACGCGCGCGCTGGGCACAGGAAGCGCGACAGGCATTCAGTGCATCGGCACAGGCCGCCGTGCAGGATCAGGCAAGGCGTGAGCCGCTTTTGCCGGCATCACCGGTGGTGGGCGAGGATGCGGTGACTCGTTCACCGGGTCGGGCGGAAGACCTCAAGACGACGGGCATGGTGACCTGGGATTTCGGCGTGCTGCCGGAGCTCATGGAGCTCGTGGTGGACGGCCAGACGGTCTATGGCTACCCGGCGCTGCAAGACGACGGGGCATCGGTCTCCATCCGTGTGTATGATTCGCCGGATGCGGCCAGACAGGTGCACCAGCAAGGTTTGCTGCGGCTCTTTGCCCTGGCGCTGCATGAGCCCTGGAAAGGCTTCGAGAAGCAGTTGCGCAAGGATAGCGAGCTGGGGATGCGCTATATGCCTCTGGGTGATGCGACAGAACTGGTGCAGCAGATTTTGTGGGCGGCCCTACAACAAGCGTGTTTGCCGGATAAAGAGGCTGAGTGGCCACGTGATGCGGCGGCTTTTACGGCCGCGGCTCAGCGGGGGCGCGAGCGCCTAGGCTTGCTGATTCAGGAACGGGTGCGCCTGGTGCGCCAGATTCTGGACGAGTGGACGAGTCTGCGGAAAAAATTGCTGACCGCCAAAGCCTGGCCGGCAGTGGTGACGGATATCGAGGCACACCTGAATCGTCTGATCACGCCGCACTTTGTGCGCGAGATCGACCGGGAGCATTTGCAGCATTTACCCAGATATCTCAAGGCGCACAGCGTACGGCTGGATCGTCTTAAAAGCGGCGGCGCAGCGGCGCTGACACGCGATCTGGCTGCACTCGCTGAATGGGCTCATTTGTGGCAGTCTTATGAACGGCGGGCGCGCGATCTGGCGCGCAGTGGTGTGCAGGATGACCGATTGAACCAGTTTCGCTGGCAACTCGAAGAATTGCGGGTCAGCCTGTTTGCACAGGAATTAAAAACGCCTTTGCCGGTGTCGGTGAAGCGTCTGGAAAAAGCGTGGCAACAGTTGAGCCATGCCTAGAAAGGAAGTCGGATTGGATCTGGTATTTGTGACACGGGTATTCTGGCGCAGCCTGGCCGCTGTGCGTAACCCGGCGCTGTGGAAGTTATTGTCCATCCCGGTTGCCGTTGCCGTGGGTAGCCTGGTGCTGTTACTGGTGACGGCGTTGCAGCCCTTGTCTGCACAGTTTCTGACGATGGCGCCGGCATCTTGGCTAGTGAGCATCGGCTGGACCGGTGTGGCGGATATTTTTGCCTGGGTGGCGGCCTGGTTGATGCTGTTTGCCATCAGCTACGGCCTGGCGGCGCTGGTCTCCGGTTTACTGATTGTGGGTCAATTGACCGCCTGGTTGGGCCGGAGCACGTATCCGCAATTACGACGTCACGGCGCGGATCGGGTCCTGCAGTCGGCCTGGGTCAGTACGTTCTGTACCGTCGTTTATCTGGCTGGCTGGCTGTTGACGCTGCCGCTCTGGCTGGTGCCTGGGCTGGCCTTTGTGTTGCCGGTGGGTTGGCTGGCCTGGTTCAATGCGCGAACCCTCTCTTTTGACGCGCTGACCAATTTTGCCAACGACACGGAGCTGGCGGCCATCCGCAAGC
Organism: uncultured Dechloromonas sp.; assembly: GCA_964387485.1. Classification (GTDB taxonomy): domain Bacteria; phylum Pseudomonadota; class Gammaproteobacteria; order Burkholderiales; family Rhodocyclaceae; genus Fluviibacter. The sequence goes on from CAYLWV010000050.1 coordinate 10,479, forward strand.
GCTTTCGCGGTAGTTTCCTGGTGCTGGGGGCAGTTGGGGCGCTCATGGCACATATTCCGATTCTCGGTTTTTTTGCCGCCTCGTTTACGGCGCTGATGTTTGCCGTGGCGGCACTGGAGGCGCTGAGTCTGCTACGTGGCCAGTCGGATGGCGCCGGTGAGGTGGTCGAAGGTGAAATCGTGATGAGTACAACGACAAAGATAACCCGTGAAAGTTTGTCATGAAACACTCTGTGCATAGCCCGGAACACAAGACGCCAACATTTGGCGCGGTGATTATTGGTGACGAAATTCTGTCCGGTAAACGGACGGACAAGCATTTCAGCTGGCTGGCCGGAGTGATGGCGGCGCGCGGTTTGCGTTTGTCCTGGGTCGAGTATCTGGGCGATGACCGTGCACGCCTGGCCTCGGTCTTCGAGCGCACACGGGCGGCGGGTGATGTGGTGTTTTCTTTTGGTGGGATCGGCAATACGCCGGATGACCATACCCGGCAGGCCGCGGCAGAGGCGTTTGGTGTTGGGCTCGCCCTGCATCCGGATGCCGAGCGCGAAATCCGCGCCCGTTTTGCTGCCGAGGACGTGACGCAGCAACGCCTGTTGCTGGGCACGTTTCCGGTGGGGGCAGCGATTATTCCGAACCCGTTCAACCGGATTCCGGGTTTCATGATGCACCAGCACTACTTTGTGCCGGGCTTTCCGCAGATGGCGCACCCGATGCTGGAATGGGTGCTCGATACCTACTACAGCGATTATTTCAGCACGGTGCCGGATGTGGATCGGGCAATTCTGTTGACCGGTGACGGGGCCTATGAAAGTGCGCTGCTGGATCTCATGGAACGCATTGTGGCCGCGTACCCGGATCTGAAACTCTTTTCGTTGCCATCGCTCACGGAAGATGGCGTGCGACGTCATCTCGAGCTTGGCGTGAATGGTCCGGCAGCACGTGTTGAACAGGCGTTGGCCGAAATCATTGCCGAGGTGGGTCGGCGCCAACTGACCTGGCGCTATCGGCCGGATTGAGGGTTAGTGCACCCCGGTGATTATTTGCCGGGGCTGAGCACGGCTTTGGCGCGTCCGTCCGGCGAGGTGCTGACGGGCGGCACGTTGGCTGTTGGCAGGGTGGCTTTGCTGGGTGCGGCTGGACTTGCCGGTGCCGGGGTGGTTTTGGCCGCAGGTGCCGGTTGCGCCGGCAACGCCTTGTTCGTATCCGGAATTGGCTGGCCCTTGGCCAGAATCTGATAGCGCTCGGTCA
>CAYLWV010000051.1:0-11675 GCA_964387485.1 uncultured Dechloromonas sp.
GTGCGGGTATCGTACAAACGACGGTTAGGATACTTTTTGATCAAACGTTGAGTTTCAGTCATACACCGGGCCTTGATACAAAAAACACAGTTAGATTGGACAAACCGTCATCGGGTTATCTATTTTGCAACGCATTATAAAACCAAAAGCCCCACCGAGTAAAACCCGGTGGGGCTTTGAAATCAACGACATGCAATCAGCATACTAAAAAAGATTGCCTGCCAAGTTTGTCCAATTACTGGTAGTACAAACCGCCATTGATGTTCATGGTGGCACCGGTGATGAAACCCGCCAGATCCGAAGCCAGATAAACGGCCAGACCAGCGATTTCTTCCGGCTTGGCCAGACGCTTCATCGGCACGGTATCGACGATGCTTTGCAGGATGTCTTCACGGATGGCCATAACCATCTTGGTGGCAACGTAACCTGGGGTAATGGCGTTAACCGTGACACCCTTGGTGGCCATTTCGGCAGCCAGTGCCTTGGTGAAACCGATCACGCCAGCCTTGGCAGCCGAGTAGTTGGTCTGACCAGCCTGGCCCTTGACGCCATTCACCGACGAAATGTTGATCACACGACCCCAGCCCTTTTCAGCCATCTTGGCGGCAAACGGCTGTGTCACGTTGTAAACGCTGTTCAGGTTGGTGTTGATCACGGCATCCCACTGACCCTTGTCCATCTTGGTGAAGAACTTGTCGCGAGTAATACCAGCGTTGTTCACCAGGACGTCAATCACGCCACCTGCCAGCTTTTCAGCTTCGGCAGCCGCAGCAACACACGATTCGTAATTGCCGACATCACAGGCAACCGGAATGAAGTTCGTAAAGCCTTCGGCTTTCTGCTCGGCCAACCAGGCTTCCTTATCGTCAAACTCCGGGTGATAGGCGGCAACAACCTTATAACCGGCCTTATCGAATGCCTGACAGAAGGCAGTGCCAAGACCACCCATGGCACCGGTAACGAATGCGATGTGCTGAGACATGTAAACATCCTTTCAAAGTAGAAATCAGGGAACAACTAGAAAAAAACCGATACAAAGGCCGGCTAAATCTGCACACAGCCTGCACACAGAATACCCCGCTTGAAACTAAGTGTATCCCGAGTTTTGCCGCACCACAACAAATGTAACGGGGCAAAATCACCGTAATACAATTTCTACGGGACTATTTCTGTCGCACGTAGCGGCCAGGCGCTGGCTCAATCGGGCTAAAACCCTTACCGCCCAATGACTTGGGTGCCGCTTTTACACCGCCCTTAAAGCCATCCAGCCAGGCGGACCAGTCGGTCCACCAGCTACCGGGCTTCTCGGTGGATGAAGCCGCCCACTGCTCGGCATCGCCCTTCAGATCGCCATCCACCCAGTAACTCCGGCGATTCTTGCTGGCCGGGTTGATGACACCGGCAATATGACCACTGGCACCCAACACGAACCGGTGCGGCCCCGGCAGCAGACGCGTCACCAGATAGGCAGTCTGCCACGGCACAATATGGTCTTCACGGGCAGCAAATAGATAGGTGGGCATATCGATGCGTCCCAGATCCACCGGCTGATCACAGAGTGTCAGCTCCCCGGGAATCCGCATGCGGTTTTCCAGATAGGTGTTACGGAGATACCAGCAGGCCATCGGCCCCGGCAGCCCGGTCGAATCGGCATTCCAGTACAGAATGTCAAACGGCTGCGGCGTATTGCCCAGCAGGTAGTTACCCGACACATAAGGCCAGACCAGATCATTGGGTCGCAAGGACGAGAACATCGTCATCAGTTCACGGCCTTCAAGCAGGCCACCTTTGCCAATTGCGGCTTCGCGGGCAGCCACCGATGGGCCATCGACAAAAATGTCGATGTCACCCGTATCGGCAAAATCGAGCATAGTGGTGAGCAGTGTCAGCGAGGCCGCCGGCTTTTCACCTTGAGCAGCCAGCACGGCCAGCGCCGACGACAGCAGCGTGCCGCCGATGCAGAAGCCGAGCATGTTCATGGTTTTGCTGCCACTGATGGTCTGCACCACGGGAATGGCCGAAAACGGCCCCAGTTCCAGATACTCGTCCCAGGTGCGGTGCGCATCTTCCTGCCCCGGATTCTTCCAGGAGATCAGAAATACCGTATGCCCTGCTTCGACCGCATAGCGCACCAGCGACGACTCCGGCTGCAAATCCATAATGTAGAAGCGGTTGATACACGGCGGCGTGATCAGCAGGGGGCGCTTGCCAACCTTGGCGGTCAGAGGTGCATACTGGATCAGCTGGATCAGCTCGTTCTCGTAAACAACGGCACCTTCGGTGGTGGCCAGATTCTTGCCCACCTCAAACGCAGATTCGTCCGAGGTACTGATCCGGCCTTTGGCCAGATCCTTGAGCAGGTTGTTGATCCCTTCCGTAATCGACTTGCCTTCCGTGGCCAGCGCCTTCTGGATGACCTCCGGGTTGGTGGCCGCAAAGTTGCTGGGCGACATGGCATCGACAAACTGGTTGGTCAAAAAACGGATGCGAGCCAGACCTTTGGCATCTTCGCTGGGAATCACGTCAGCCAGCTGGGTCAGAAAACGACTGTTCAGTACATAAGCCTGACGCAGGTAGTCATGCACCGGGCTCGTCGACCAGGCCTCTGAAGAGAAGCGACGGTCTTTGGCGACACCGGCAACCACCGGTTCTGCCGACGCATCGGCTTTGCGTTGCAGCATCTGCTGCCACAGTTGCTGGTGGGCCACCATCAGATCATTCATGATCGGTTGCAGCTGCTCTACCGGCGGCGTGAGCGAATTCATGGACGCCATCTGCTCCTTGGGTAATTTGTCTTCAAGGAAGCCAGTCAGCGACTTGATCAATGCTTCAATCTGTTGCGGTAGATCGGCCATACCCTGCATACCCGGCCAGAATGGATTCTGAAACGACATCATGATGCCCTACCCCCTATGAACCAATTTTTACAACCTGATCGTTACTCCCCGATCAGAGTCTGAACGATCTGGATTGAAAACACACCCAGAAGAATCATGGCAATCTGCAAACCTGTCGCCTTGAGCTCAGGGCGCTTATGCAGACCCGGAATCAGATCGGCCACCGACACATACAGCAGGCTGGCGGCGGCAAGGGCTAGCATGCTGGGCACCCAGGCTTCAAGACCAGAGAGCAACAGATACGCCAGCACGGCACCTGTCAATGTGGCCAGGCTGGACAGCATATTGAAGAGTATTGCCTTCATCCGGCTGAAGCCGGAATGCACCAGGATGACAAAATCGCCCGTCTCCTGAGGAATTTCGTGGGCGATGATGGCCAGCGCCGTGACGATGCCGATGTCGGTACCACCGGCAAATGCTGCGGCAATCAGAATGCCATCGACAAAATTGTGAATCACATCACCGAGCAGAATCAGCCAGCCAGAAGCCTTCGGGCTATGTGTATGCACAGGATGCTCATGCGCTTCGCAATGGTGCTCGTGGCAATGGCGCCAGAGCACCAGCTTTTCCAGAAGAAAGAAAAAGAGAATACCGCCCAGCACGGTGGCCATGATCTGATGGATATCCGCCGCGTGCTCGAATGCATGTGGCAGCAGATCCAGAAAAACCGCGCCCAGCATAGCGCCAATAGCATAGGACACCAGCACCGGCACAACGCGCGGGTGCGTGGCCAGTGACGCCAGCAAGGAAACGGCAATGCTGGCGGCCATGCCTGCCAGACACATCAGCACAATCCAGGTCAACGGCGCAAAAGTCATAACAACGGCCAAAGGGAATAATCAGTCAGGGTGGGGATTATAAGGCTCAGAGGGCAATCCAGATCATGGAGGCCATGCGGCCGGTCACCTTTTCCCGACGATAGGAGTAAAAGTCAGCAGACGTATACGTGCAGACACCACTGTCGGTCACTGCGGTGACGCCGAGGGCTGCCAGCTTCTGCCGCGCCAGCGCCGACAGATCGGCCAGCCATTTGCCGGCAGCCTGCGCTTGAAAGCCGCTGGCATGCGCGGGCGATTGCGCCAGAAAAGTACGCCGCACGTCATCCCCCACTTCAAATGCCGTCGGGCCGATCGCCGGCCCCAACCAGACCAGCAGATCCCGGGCCTGCACCTGCCCCAGCGCGCTCATGCCCTCTACCAGAGCCTCGAGCACACCAGCCGCCAGGCCACGCCAACCGGCATGAGCCGCACCCACCACTCGACCCTCACGGTCTGCAATCAGCACCGGCAGGCAATCGGCCGTCATGATGGCGCAGACTTGTCCCGGCACGGTGGTCATAACGGCATCGGCTTCGGGTGCCGTTAACGGTGACTCATTCCCGGTCAACGTCAGCACCCGGATACCATGTACCTGCGATAGCCAGACGGGTGGCTTGGGCAAAATCGCCGGTGTTAAACACGCCCGATTGGTCTGCACGATGCCCGGGGCATCCCCCACGTGCGCCCCCAGATTGAAACCACCATAGGGAGGCGCACCGATACCACGTGTGGTTTGCCAGGCGCGCACCCGGTCAGGCAACGGCCAGGCCGGCGCAAAACCAGGCACCCCCCGCACATTAGGCACTGTCTGCCAGATCCCGAAGATCGTTAATCAGATTCGCCATGTCTTCCGGCGGCGGTGCCGTCCATTTCATGGCTTCGCCGGTCGCCGGATGAATCAGCCCGAGCTGGCGGGCATGTAATGCCTGCCGCCCGAAACCCGCTGCCGGCTCCGGCAAGGGGTAGCGTTTGCCGCCCTGATAAGTGGCATCCCCGACCAGCGGGTTACCAATAAACCCCATATGCACACGAATCTGATGCGTACGACCGGTTTCCAGAATACATTCGACCAGACTGCAGCCGGGATACATTTCCAGCAAGCGGTAATGGGTAATGGCTTCCTTGCCCTGGCTACTGACCGCCATGCGGGTACGCTGACGTGAATCGCGACCAATCGGCGCATTGACGGTGCCATCGACGCGCGGCACACCGCAGAGGACGGCCCGGTAGACCCGTTTGACGGTTCTGGCCTGCAACTGGCGAACCAGGTGCGTGTGCGCTTCCAGGGTTTTGGCCACAACCATCAGACCCGAAGTATCTTTGTCCAGGCGGTGCACAATGCCGGCCCGCGGCACATGGGTAAACACCGGATCATAGGCCAGCAGTCCATTGAGTAGCGTACCTTGCCAGTTACCGGCAGCAGGATGCACCACCAGGCCCGGCGGTTTATTAATGACCATGATGTGGTCATCTTCATACACTACGTTCAGATCCATGGGCTCGGGCAGGAAGGTGCCGGCCTCGGCATCGGTCAGCACCTGATCGACGCGAATCGACAGCTGTTCGCTACCGTGAATCTTGTGTTTGGGCTCCAGCACCGGCTCGCCATCGACCAAAACCCGTCCGGCTTTGATCCACTGCTGCAAACGGTTGCGGGAATGCTCGGGCACCATCAGTGCCAGGATCTGATCCAGGCGACCGCCCTGCTCGGCCACCAGCTCGAGCGTGCTATCATCATTAATGTTGTCTTCCAGATCATCCAGCGCTTCAGGCGTCTCGATATCTGTGGCGTAAGGCTGCGTTTTCATCGTGCGTAGTCTAACGTTTTCAGGCCAGTTCCGGCTCTAATGCCGCGCTTATTTCTTAAAAACAGCATGCACTCTTCACTCCGGTTCCAGTCACGCTCCCGTCGCCCGCTGCCTCATTTGCTGCTGGTCGGCCTGACAGCGCTGGTACTAAGTGGCTGCGCCCTGTTTCAGGAAGACACCGATCCCACCAAAGGCTGGTCAGCAAATAAGTTGTACACCACGGCCAAGGAATCGCTGGACGAAGGCAACTACGAACAGGCTGTTAAATTCTACGAAAAGCTGGAAGCCCGTTATCCGTACGGTACCTACGCCCAGCAGGCCCAGATCGAAACCGCCTACGCGCATTACAAAGCAAACGAGCCGGCCCCGGCCATTGCCGCCTGCGACCGCTTCATTAAACTGCACCCGAATCACCCGAACCTGGATTACGTGTACTACCTCAAAGGCATGATCGGTTTTAACGAAGATCTGGGCTACGGCGGTTACGTCATGCAGCAGGATCCGACCGAGCGCGACCCGAAGAGTATGCGCGAGTCCTTTGTCGCGTTCAAATACCTCTACGACAACTTCCCCAATAGTAAATACCGAGATGATGCGGCCAAACGCATGATCTATCTGGTGAATGCCCTCGCCTCGCATGATCTGCACGTTGCCAACTATTACGTGCGTCGCGGTGCCTGGCTGGCCGCCGCCAACCGTGCGCAGGAAGTGGTCCGTTACTACCCGGATGCCCCGGCTGTTGAAGAAGCGCTGGCCGTTATGACTTACAGCTACGGCCAGCTTGGCCTGCCGGATCTACAGGCAGACAGCGACCGTATTTTGCGACTCAACTACCCGAACAGCCGCTTCCTGACCGAAGGCATTCAGCGGGACAAGCCCTGGTACAAACTCTACTGAGTGAACCCACCACGGATCCTGCCGGATTTGTGCCCAGCTCTGCTCAGCGGGCTTTGAAGGTATCCCGCATAGCGCGCAATGCTGTAAAGACATCAACGGGCGCAGCACTGGATTCCGCTGCCGCCTCGGCCAGCGCGGGTTGATCGCAACGTAAAAACGGATTGGTTGCCCGCTCTTCAGACAGCAGCAACGGCAGCGTCGGCGAGCCCTGCTGCCTGAGTGCACGGATCTTCATGCCGCGCTCTACCAGCACAGCGTTATCCGGATCAACCGCAAGTGCAAATGGCAGATTCAGGAGCGTGTATTCATGCGCACAGTAGATGCGGGTACTGCCCTCGAGCTGGCTCACTCGTGCCAGAGCATCAAACATCTGCGACGCCGTCCCTTCGAATAAACGGCCGCAACCCAGACCGAAAATCAGATCCCCGGAAAACAGGGCGCCCGGTTTCATGGTTTGGTTGGGTCGCAACAGATAGGCCAGATGCCCCCGTGTATGGCCGGCAACATCCATCACCGCCAGCGATATGCGCTGCCCCCCTTCAAACGAATGAAATGGCTCAATTTCCTCACCACCCGATAGCGGGTCGGTAACCTCCGGAATCTGCTCGACCGCCGGCCCGTACACCCGGACGGGATGCTCGGGATAATGCTGCACCATCCAGTCGATAATCTCGGCAACGCCCCCCGTATGATCGGCGTGATGGTGCGTTAGCAAGATGCTGGTCGGTATACTTTGTGCACGACGGCAGTAATCCAGCACGGGTGCGGCATCGCCCGGGTCCACCACAGCCACCGGCCCAGCGACCCCCTCTACCGATGTTTTCGGGACCAGAATCCAGATCAGATTATCGTCAAAGGCCGGCAAGCCAACCACGGTGAGTGCGCCGTGTTCAGAACGAATCCAGTGGGGAGAATCAATCGTCGTCATAAGTGAGATCGCCAGGAGTGAAAGCGGTATTGCACGGTAAACTGATGCCTGTTTTTCATTTTCCCTATGCCCAGACTGATGTCAACCAACACCGGCCAGTTTTCTGCCCACACTCCCCAGAGCGACTGGTTTCAAACGCCGGCCGGGCGTTACGTCGCCCAATGGGCAACCGCCACGGCGAACGCCCTGCTGGTTGACGTGTTCGGTGTTCAGGCGGCGCAAATCGGCTGTGAATCGCTGGACCTCATGGCCGGCAACCGGATTCAACACCGATTTCGCTGTTTGACAGGAGTTCACGGCGCCTGCGAGCCCACCCTCTGCACCAGTGGCACACCGGTGACTGTGGAAACCGATGCCGCCGCGCTGCCTTTCGACAGCGACAGTATGGATCTGATCGTGCTGCCCTTCATGCTGGAAGCCCACCCGGATCCGCACCAGGTTCTGCGCGAGGTGCAACGCGTACTGCGCCCCGAGGGTCAACTTCTGATTCTCGGCTTTAACCCTGTGTCCTTATGGGGGGTGCGCAATTACCTCAGCCGCCTCGCCCGACCGGACGCCTTCGATTTTCCGTGGCCGGGCAACTACCTTTCCGTTTTACGCCTCAAAGACTGGCTGAAGCTGCTGGATTTTGAAGTCTCACGCGGTCATTTCGGCTGCTATGCACCGCCCTGCAAGCGTGAGAGCACGTTCAGCCATCTGCACTGGCTGGAATTGGCCGGAAACCGCTGGTGGGGTTTTGCCGGTGGATGCTACGCCATCATGGCCATCAAACAGATCCCCGGTATGACCCTGCTCACCCCTAGCTGGCTCAAATCCCCTAAAAAAATTCGCAGCAAGGCCTCGCTTGTTGCAGAACAGAATCAGACTCAACAACAATCATGAACACACCCTCGAACCCTGACGTGATCCAGATCTATTCCGATGGTGCCTGCCGCGGCAACCCCGGCCCGGGCGGCTGGGGCACCCTGCTGCGCTACCGCGACCATGAAAAAACCCTGCATGGTGGCGAACCCAACACGACCAACAACCGCATGGAGCTGCAAGCGGTCATTTCCGGATTAGCGGCTTTAAAACCGGACAACACCACCCCGGTGGAAGTGCATACTGACTCCAAATATGTGCAACAGGGCATGCAATCTTGGATTCACGGCTGGAAGCGCAATGGCTGGAAAACATCCGATAAGAAGCCGGTAAAGAATGCCGATCTCTGGCAGCAGCTGGATACCCTCGCCCAGAAATTCGATGTCAGCTGGCACTGGGTCAAAGGGCACGCCGGCCACCCGGAAAACGAACGCGCCGATCAATTGGCCAACCAGGGTATCGATGAGCTGGGTACCCTGTAAAATAGTCACTGATTACCCATAGATCATCATGCGCCAGATTATTCTCGATACTGAAACCACCGGCCTGGACCCAAAACAGGGCCACCGCATCATTGAAGTGGCCGGGGTGGAGCTCGTCAACCGCCGGCTCACCAACCGCCACTTTCACCATTACGTAAACCCGGACCGCGCCATTGATGAAGGCGCTCAGGCAGTGCACGGTATTTCAAGCGAGTTTCTCGCCGACAAACCCCGCTTTGTCGATATCGCGGACAGCTTTCTGGATTTCATCGCCGGCTCGGAACTGGTAATCCACAACGCCCCCTTTGACGTCGGCTTTCTCAATGCCGAGCTGGAACTGCTGGGTAAACCACCGGTCACCACCTTTTGCGACAATGTCACCGATACGCTGAAGATGGCCCGGGATAACTACCCCGGTAAGCGCAACAGCCTGGATGCGCTGTGTGAACGCCTGGAAATCGATAACACACATCGTAACCTGCACGGCGCACTGCTCGATGCCGAATTACTTGCTGAAGTCTATCTGGTCATGACCCGTGGTCAGGATGGCTTTGCCATGGTCTTTGAAGAATCAGCCGAAAGCATTGCTTTTAGCGCCGATGCCAGTCGCCTGCGGGATCTGCGTATTCAGACAGCCACCGAGCTGGAGCACCAGGAACACCTGAAAGTGCTGGAACAGATCCAGAAGGAATCCGGCGGTAAATGTCTCTGGCTCAGCCAGGACGCTGCACTCGCTGCCCAGTAACCCGACACGACACCCATGGTGAGCCTCACGAATGTGAGGCTCACGCCTAACTTTTGCCCTATTTCCATACCGACACATCGCTATGCCACTGATCATTGACGTCCAGATTGCCAAAGAACTCCAGGTCAAAACCGAGCAGGTCAAAGCCGCCATCCAGCTGCTGGATGAAGGCGCCACCGTCCCCTTTATTGCCCGTTACCGGAAGGAAGTGACCGGCGGCCTGGATGACACCCAGCTGCGTTATCTGGAAGAACGTCTGATCTATCTGCGTGAACTTGAAGACCGTCGGACAGCCATCCTGGCGTCGATTGACGAACAGGGCAAACTCACACCCGAGCTCAAAGCGGATATCGACGCCGCCGAAACCAAACAGCGTCTGGAAGATCTCTATCTGCCGTATAAGCAGAAACGCCGCACCAAAGCTCAGATCGCCCGTGAAGCCGGCATCGAACCTCTGGCCGATACCCTACTCGACAACCCCGAACTCACACCAGAAACGGAAGCCGAAAAGTACTTCAACGTCGAGGCCGGCTTTGCCGATACCAAAGCCGTGCTGGATGGTGCACGCCAAATTCTGATGGAGCGCTTTGCCGAAGATCCGGAACTGGTTGGCCAACTGCGTGAATACCTGAACGAGCACGGCATGGTGCGCGCCAAGGTGGTGGAAGGCAAAGAAACCGAGGGTGCCAAATTCCGTGACTGGTTCGACTTCCACGAACCATTGAATGCCATGCCATCGCACCGTGCTCTGGCCCTGTTGCGTGGCCGCAATGAAGGCTTTCTGCAAGTCTCGCTTATCCTTGATAGCGAACTGGAACAAGAGCAAACCGGGTCACCTTCAACCGCACCTAACCCTTGCGAGCAGCGCATCGCTAACCGCTTTGGCATCAAACAGCAAAACCGCCCTGCGGACAAATGGCTGAATGACACCGTCCGCTGGACCTGGCGCGTTAAGTTATCGCTGCATCTGGAGCTCGACCTGATGGGTCAGCTGCGCGAACACGCCGAAGAGGAAGCCATCCGCATCTTTGGCAAAAACCTCAAGGACCTGCTGCTGGCTGCGCCAGCCGGTCAGCACGTTACCATGGGCGTTGATCCCGGCATCCGCACCGGCTGCAAACTTGCGATTGTCGATGCCACCGGCAAGCTCCTTGATACCGACACCATCTACCCACACGAACCCCGCCGGGACTGGGCCGGCAGCATGACGACGATTGCCGCTCTGGCTAAAAAGCACGGTGTCAGCCTAGTCGCTATCGGCAACGGCACCGCCAGTCGCGAAACCGACAAACTGGTGCAGGATGTCATGAAGCAGTTCCCTGATCTCAAGCTCACCAAACTGGTGGTCTCCGAAGCCGGTGCCTCGGTGTACTCGGCCTCTGAACTGGCCGCGCGTGAGTTCCCGCAACTCGATGTCTCACTACGTGGTGCTGTTTCCATTGCCCGCCGTCTGCAGGACCCACTGGCCGAGCTCGTCAAGATCGAGCCCAAATCCATAGGTGTGGGTCAGTATCAGCATGACGTATCGCAACTCAAACTAGCACGGAGTCTGGATGCTGTAGTCGAAGACTGCGTCAACGCCGTCGGCGTTGATGTGAATACCGCTTCGGCACCGCTGCTCACGCGCATCTCCGGCCTTAATGCCGGCCTGGCCAGCAACATCGTCAGTTACCGTGACAGCAATGGCGCCTTTAAAACCCGCCAGGAATTATTGAAGGTCCCGCGCCTCGGCGACAAAACCTTTGAACAGGCAGCAGGCTTTCTGCGCATCCGTCATGGCGACAACCCGCTGGATGCCTCATCGGTTCACCCGGAAGCCTACCCGGTTGTGGAGAAAATCCTGGCCGACATCAAGCAACCCATCAAAGATGTCATGGGTAACAACAGTGTCTTGCGCGCCCTCAGTGCCAGCAAGTACACGGATGACCGTTTCGGTCTGCCCACCGTGCAGGACATCTTCAAGGAACTGGAAAAACCCGGTCGCGACCCGCGCCCCGAATTCAAAACCGCCAGCTTTGCGGATGGCGTCAATGAAGTGAAGGATCTGGTTCCCGGCATGCTGCTGGAAGGTGTCGTCACCAACGTTGCTGCCTTCGGCGCCTTCGTCGATATCGGCGTACATCAGGATGGCCTGGTGCATATTTCCGCCCTTTCCAACACCTATGTCAAAGACCCGCACGATGTCGTAAAAGCCGGTCAGGTGGTTCGCGTTAAAGTGCTGGAAGTCGATCTGCCACGC
>CAYLWV010000052.1:0-11415 GCA_964387485.1 uncultured Dechloromonas sp.
GCGTCGAGGCTTCCATGAAGTCGTCGTAGTTGCCGGCATAGGTGGTGATCTTGCCATAATCCAGATCGGCCATGTGCGTGCACACCTGGTTCAGGAAGTGGCGGTCATGGGAGATGATGATCATGGTGGCGTTACGCTCGTTGAGCACGTCTTCCAGCCAGCGGATGGTGTTGATATCGAGGTTGTTGGTCGGTTCGTCGAGCAGCAGAATGTCAGGGTTGGCGAACAGGGCCTGAGCCAGCAGGACGCGCAGCTTCCAGCCGGGGGCAACTTCGCGCATCGGGCCGTTGTGCTTATCGATGGGGATGCCAACGCCGAGTAGCAGCTCACCCGCGCGCGCTTCCGAGGTGTAGCCGTCGTATTCGGCGAACTTCACTTCCAGCTCGGCAGCCTTCATGTAGTCGTCTTCGGTGGCGTCCGGATTGGCGTAGATGGCATCGCGTTCCTGCATGCAGGCCCACATTTCTTCGTGGCCCTGTAGCACCACGTCCAGCACGCGCTGGTCCTCGTAGGCAAACTGATCCTGGCGCAGATAGGCCATGCGTTCGTTAACGTCTTTGGTCACGTTGCCGGCCGAAGACTCCAGCGCGCCGCAAAGGATCTTCATGAAGGTCGATTTGCCAGCGCCGTTGGCACCGATCAGGCCATAGCGATAGCCTTCGCCAAATTTGACCGACACGTTTTCAAACAGGGGCTTGGCCCCGAACTGCATGGTGATGTTATTTGCGACGAGCATCAGAATTCCCGGAAACCGCTAAGGCGATGTTTTTTCAAGCCGACATTCTAACAGCGAGCACGCTGCAGCGCCGCACCGGGCTGGTGCGCATGGGGTAAACTTGCATTTATGGTTCCTCATCTGACAACCGCTCTCGCGGGCCCGCTTCTGGCGCTGGAACAGCGCTTTCTGGATCAGACAACTGCCATCGAGCGGTGGTTTCGCTGTGCCTGGCAGGATCACACGCCGCCGTTTTATGCCTCGGTCGATCTGCGTAACGCCGGCTACAAGCTGGCCCCGGTGGATACCAACCTGTTTCCGGGCGGTTTTAATAACCTGAATCCGGCGTTTTATCCGCTGTGCATCCAGGCCATTCAGACTGCCATTGAAAAGTACTGCCCGGATGCGCGCAATATGCTGCTTATTCCGGAAAATCATACGCGCAATCAGTTCTATTTGAAGAATGTCGCCACCTTGGCGGGCGTGTTGCGCCAGGCAGGCCTGACGGTACGGTTGGGATCTGTGTCACCCGAGATCACGGCGCCGACAACGCTGACCCTGGACGATGGTCAGACGCTGCACCTGGAGCCGCTGCAATTGAACAATGGCCGCTGGGGTGTGGCTGGCTTCGACCCGTGCATGGTGTTGCTCAATAACGATCTGTCCGCCGGTGTGCCGGATATTCTGCAGGCCCCCACCGGGCAAACCCTGATTCCGCCGGTGCATGCCGGTTGGCACGTGCGTCGCAAGAGTCAGCACTTTGCGGCCTATGATCGTGTGGCGACCGACTTTGCCGCTCTGGTGGGCATTGATTCCTGGCGCATCAATCCGTACTTTGCTACCTGTGACGATATCAATTTCCATGAACGGGTTGGGGAAGATTGCCTGGCCGCCCGTGTCGACGAATTGCTCAATCGCATTCGCTTGAAGTACCGCGAATACGACATTGATGCAGCGCCCTATGTGGTTGTCAAAGCCGATGCCGGCACTTACGGCATGGGCGTGATGACCGTGCGTGATGCCAGCGAAGTCATCGGCCTGAATCGCAAGCAGCGTAACAAGATGAGCGTGATCAAAGAAGGGATGGAAGTGTCGTCCGTGATCATTCAGGAGGGTGTGCCGACCCTGGAAACCATCCGTGACGCCGTGGCCGAGCCGGTGGTGTATATGATGGATCGCTTTGTGGTCGGTGGCTTCTATCGGGTGCACGAAGCGCGTGGTCCGGAAGAAAATCTCAACGCCCCGGGCATGCATTTTGAACCACTGGCCTTTGAGACCGGTTGTAACCTGCCGGACTACAGCGCCAACCCGGATTCACCGCCTAACCGTTTTTATGCCTATGGCGTCATCGCCCGTCTGGCGCTGATGGCCGCTGCTTACGAGCTGGAAGCCACCGATCCATTCGGAGCCTGAGGCCGTGTTTCGGCGCGGTGCCTCCCATATTTGGCTGGTGCTGGTGGCCTGCTGTTCGGCGATCTTTCTGCTGACGGGTTGTACTGACCCCAAGCCTGTTGCCAGTGAATCCTTTGTCTTTGGTACCCGCGTGGAAATCCAGGTGGCAGATGATGCGCCGGCGGCGCGTATCCGCACGGCAGTAGCCGATGTACTGGCCGAATTTGACCGCATGCATCGCACGTATCACGCCTGGCAGCCTTCCGAACTGACAGAGTTAAATGATGCACTGGCTGTGGGCAAGAAAGTCCGGGTTAGCACGGAAATGGCCGCGTTACTCAGCGAGGCGCAGGGTTTCGCGAAGGCATCTGACGGACTGTTTGATCCCGGTATTGGGCGGTTGATCGCCCTCTGGGGATTTCATGCAGACAGCTATGCGGCGCAGTTGCCCGACCCGGCGGCCGTTCAGGTCTGGCTGGGCCGGCACCCGTCCATCCGCGATCTGATCATTCAGACCGACGAGCGCGGCGGCTGGGTCAGTAGTCGCAACAATCAGGTGGCGCTGGATCTCGGCGGCTCGCTCAAAGGCACGGCACTGGATCGGGCGGCAGCCATCATGAAAGCCGCCGGGCTAAATAATGTGCTGATCAACATCGGTGGCAACGTCATGGCGTTGGGGTCACGTTACGGTAAACCCTGGCGTGTGGCCATTCAGGCGCCCCGCTATGCCGGACCGCTGGCCATCCTGGAGTTAAAGGATGGTGAGGCCACCGGGACATCGGGGGACTACCAGCGGTATTTCGAAGTGGACGGTCAGCGCTACCCGCATCTGCTGGACCCGCGTACGGGATACCCGGCAACGGGGATGCAATCCGTCACGATTGTGGTGGATGGGCCATCGGCCGGGGTACGCTCGGACGTACTGACCAAGCCGCTGTTTATGGCCGGGCCAGAGGCGTGGCCTGCCATGGCGCAGCGTCTGGGATTGCCAGCGGTGTTGGTTGTGTCGGCCGATGATCAAGTGCGTGTCACGTCCGGATTGGCGGATCGGCTGAAATTTGAGCCACATAATGGCAAACTGCCGGATATCAGGCGTGTTTCCCCATAAAATCAGACCTATGACAGAGAACTCTTTAATAAAACCGGTGGGCATTCTGCTGCTGACACATGGTCGGCTTGGCGAAGCATTGCTGGAGTGCGCACGTCATGTGCTGTGCGGGCAACTTCCCGCGGATCTGGCGATTCTCAGTGCCGGACAGGATGAACCTGTCGACGAAGTCGAAACCAGGGCGCGTCAGTTGCTGACGACTTTGGACCAGGGTGCCGGTGTGCTGGTGCTGACCGATCTGCTCGGCGCCACGCCGGCTCGTGTAGCGACGCGTCTTATTAAACCGGGCCAGGTGGAAGCCTTGTCTGGCGTCAGTCTGCCCATGCTGCTACGGGCGATAAATTACCGTAATAAACCTTTGCCCGACGTTGCAAAAAAGGCGTTGCTGGCAGGGACCGAATGTACGCTGGCCATGACGGCTGACGCGCCCCTTTAACGCTTTCGAATCGGATTCTTCATGACGACGTTGCGCCAGGATGTTGAAATCATCAATAAGCTGGGCTTGCATGCCCGGGCATCAGCCAAGTTCACGCAACTGGCTGGTACCTTCCAGAGTGAAGTCTGGCTCGAGCGCAATGGCCGACGCGTCAACGGTAAAAGCATCATGGGTGTCATGATGCTGGCCGCCGGTAAAGGCACCACCGTTGCCATTGAAACCATCGGTGATGATGCCGAAACGGCTATGCAGGCACTGGTAGGCCTGATTAACGATTATTTTGGCGAAGGTGAATAAAGCATGAGCTTTACCCTCCACGGCCTTGGCGTATCCGGTGGTATTGCCATTGGGCAGGCACAGCTGTTGTCACATGCCACCCTGGAGGTGTCTCACCTCACGCTGCCGGCAAGGCAGTTGGAGAAAGAAGTTCTGCGCTTTGAAAAAGCCGTCGAGCGCGTGCGCGAGGAGTTGGAAGCCCTGCGCAGCGACATGGCGGAATCGGCGGCAGAAATGCGCGCCTTCATCGACGTGCATAGTTTGATCCTGCAGGATCCCGAGCTGGTCGATGTGCCGAAATCGCTGATTCGAACCCGTGGCTGTAATGCCGAATGGGCGCTTGTTCAGCAGATGGATGCGCTGGTCAAACAGTTCGAGGCCTTTGACGACCCCTACTTGCGTGAGCGCAAGGCTGATGTCGTGCAGGTGGTGGAACGGGTCATCAAGGAGCTGATGGGCCGCTCCGGCAAAATTGGTCGTTCCAGTAAAACGACCAAAGGCGTTAAGGAAGATGAGCAGATCATCGTGGCACACGATCTGCCGCCATCGGACCTGATCAGTTTTAAAGAGCATCGCTTTGCGGCATTCGTGACCGATGTCGGTGGCGCCACGTCGCATACCGCCATTCTGGCGCGCAGCATGGCCATTCCCGCCGTTGTGGGTTTGCGCGGCGCGCGGGAAGTCATCAAAGATGGCGAGCTGCTGATTGTTGACGGCTTCCGTGGCGTCATCATCATCAACCCTGATGAGCGAGTGCTTGAAGAGTATCGTCTACGCAAGACGCAGATCGAACTCGAGCGCAGCAAACTCAAGCGCCTGAAAAAAGCCGAGGCGCTGACGCTCGATGATCTTCATATCGACCTGCTGGCCAATATTGAATTACCGGATGATGTGCAGGCCGCCAAGGATAATGGTGCCGATGGTATTGGTTTGTTCCGCACCGAGTTTCTGTTTCTCAACCGTCGCGAAATTCCCTCAGAAGATGAACAGTACGAAGCCTATCGCAAAGTTGTGAAGGGCATGGCCGGTAAACCGGTGGTAATTCGTACCTATGATCTGGGTGCGGATAAAACCCTCGACCAGGCGCGCAGTGCCACTAATCCGGCGTTAGGTCGGCGAGGTATCCGCTTGTCGCTTTCC
Organism: uncultured Dechloromonas sp.; assembly: GCA_964387485.1. Classification (GTDB taxonomy): domain Bacteria; phylum Pseudomonadota; class Gammaproteobacteria; order Burkholderiales; family Rhodocyclaceae; genus Fluviibacter. Next base: position 5,068 of record CAYLWV010000052.1, read on the forward strand.
GAGCCGGCCATGTTTGGTATCCAGCTGCGGGCGATTCTTCGGGCCGCCCGTTTTGGACCGGTGCGCATTCTGATTCCCATGATCTCCAACGTGCAGGAAGTGGATGCCACTCGTGCCGCGATTGACCGTGCCCGCGAAGAGCTGCGTGATCGCCGCGTGGCTTTTGGCGAAGATATTCAGCTGGGGGGCATGATCGAGATCCCGGCGGCGGCACTGGCGCTCAATATGTTCCTCAAGCGTCTCGATTTCGTATCCATTGGTACGAATGATCTGACGCAGTACACCCTGGCCATTGACCGCGGCGATGAAGAAGTCGCTGATCTCTACGACTCACTCCATCCAGCCGTGCTGATGCTGATTGCACACACGCTGGCCGGCGCTGAAAAATCGGGTGTGCCGGTATCGATCTGCGGTGAGCTGGCCGGTAACCCCAAGTTGACACGACTGCTGCTCGGCATGGGGTTGCGCCACTTCTCGATGCACCCCTCGCAAATTCTTGAAGTCAAACAGCAGGTACTGACTTCAGATGTAGGACAATTGGCACCGATGGTGCGCAAACTCCTGCGCCTTGATGATGCTGCACAGATCCGTGAGCAGATTCGTCGCCTGAATTCGACGCCGGCCGATAGCCTGGCCAGATAAAAGAACAACATGACAGATGTAACTCTTGGTTCGGTTGGCCTGGTAAAGCCACAGACCTTTCGCTCGTCAGTACCGTTGGCGCTCAAGGGTGGCGCGGTGCTACCCGAATTCTCGCTGGTCTATGAGACCTACGGCACGTTGAATGCCGATGCCAGTAATGCGGTGCTCATTTGTCACGCGCTGTCGGGTAGCCATCATGTGGCGGGGTATACCGACCCGGCAGACCCCGAAGGCAGCGCCGGCTGGTGGGATAACCTGGTGGGTCCGGGCAAACCCTTAGACACTCAAAAATTTTTTGTTGTTGGCGTGAACAATCTGGGGGGGTGTTACGGCTCGAGTGGCCCGAACACGCGTCACCCGCAAACCGGCAAGCTCTACGGTGCCGACTTTCCGGTTGTCACCGTGGAAGACTGGGTCGAGGCACAAGCCCGGTTAGCGGATCATCTGGGCGTGCGCTGCTGGGCAGCCGTGGTCGGTGGTTCGCTCGGTGGCATGCAGGCGCTGCAGTGGACGCTGGCCCACCCAGATCGGCTCAAGCATGCCGTGGTGATTGCCTCGGCGCCCAAGCTGACTGCACAGAATATCGCCTTTAATGAAGTTGCACGTCAGGCCATTCTGACCGACCCGGAGTTTTATGGCGGTCACTACTATGAACAGGGTGTGGTGCCGGCGCGTGGTTTGAAGCTGGCCCGTATGCTCGGCCACATCACGTATCTGTCAGACGACCAGATGGCCGAAAAATTCGGCCGTTCGCTCAAAGACGGTGCACTCAAATACAGTTACGAAACCGATTTCCAGATCGAATCCTACCTGCGCTACCAGGGGGAAAAGTTCTCCGGCTACTTCGATGCCAACACCTATCTGTTGACCACCAAGGCACTGGATTATTTTGATCCGGCAGAAACTACCGGTGGCAATCTGGATGCCGCACTGGCGCCGGCTAAGGCCGATTTTCTGCTGGTAGCCTTTACGACGGACTGGCGTTTTTCGCCGGAGCGTAGCCGCGAAATCATGACCGCACTGGTGCATAACGGCCGCCGCGTCAGCTACGCTGAAATTGACAGCGTGCACGGGCATGACTCCTTCCTGCTGGACGATACGCAATATCACGCGGTCCTCCGTACCTATTTCGAAGAGGTGGTGCTATGAACGCTCCACGTAAACCTGTGCGTTTGGATCTGACCACGCTGCGCGCCGACCTCGATGCCATTGCCGGCTGGATCGCGCCCGGAGAACGGGTGCTGGATCTGGGCTGTGGTGATGGCACGCTGCTGCGTCGGCTCATGGATGAAAAGCAGGTCATTGGCTACGGCATTGAAAAAGACCCGTCTTCGGTGCTGGCCTGCCTCAAATCCGGCGTGAACGTGATTCAGGTCAATCTGGAGCGCGGCCTGGCCGGTTTCGAGACCGGAGCTTTTGATCACGTCATCATGTCGCTTTCGCTGCAGATGATTCAGAACACCGTCGGCCTGCTCAACGAACTATTGCGCGTTGGTCATGAGGCGGTAGTTTCGTTTCCCAACTTTGGTTACTACACGCATCGTCAGGCCATTCTCAAGGGCCGCATGCCGGTTTCCGAGAGTTTGCCGTATCAATGGTTCGATACACCGAACGTGCGATTTTTTACCATCGCCGACTTCGAAGCGCTGTGCGCTGAACAGGGCATCGTGATCCATGAAATCATTGCCCTGGACAACGGCGAGCGTGTGCACGAAGATATTAACTTCTTGGGTGATACCGCGATCTGTCGGTTGGGCCGCGCATGAGCGGTGTTGAATCGACCCTGAAGCCCAGTGTGTGGCGCGCCCTCTGGACGCGCCACATGGCTATTTGCGTGCTGATTGGTTTTGCTTCCGGTCTGCCACTGTATTTGTTGTTGAACCTGGTGCCCGCCTGGTTGCGTTCCAGCGGCGTTGATCTCAAAACCATCGGTCTTTTTGCGCTGATCCAGTTTCCCTATACGTGGAAATTTCTCTGGGCGCCGCTGCTGGATCGTTACGGGTTGAATTTCCTCAAGCTCGGGCGTCGTCGGGGTTGGATGCTGGTCACGCAGCTGGGCCTGGTCGGGGCGATTGGTGTCCTCGGGGGCTATGATCCGCACAGTGGCATCAGCACCATCATGTTGATTGCCGCACTGGTGGCCGTGTTCTCGGCTACGCAGGATATTGCGCTGGACGCGTTTCGCCGTGAGCTGCTCAGTGATGACGAGTTGGGCCTTGGCAACTCGGTGTTCGTGAATGCCTATCGTGTGGCCGGTCTGGTGCCGGGTTCCGTGTCGCTGATTCTGGCGGACCACCTTCCCTGGAACGAGGTGTTCTGGATCACGGCCGCCTTCATGTTGCCGGGCGTTTTTTGTACCTTCTGGGTTAAAGAACCGAGTGGCGATGATCTTGCCCCCCGCACCCTGAAGCAGGCAGTCGTTGAACCCTTTAACGAGTTCATTCAACGGGCCGGCTGGAAGAGTGCGCTGACCGTGCTGGCTTTTATCTTCTGCTACAAACTCGGTGACTCGTTGTGTACCGCGCTCGCTACGCCCTTTTATCTGGATATGGGTTACGCCAAAAGCGATATCGGGCTCGTCGCTAAAAATGCCGGGCTATGGCCGGCGGTGATCGGTGGCTTGCTGGGTGGCCTGTGGATGGTCAAGTTGGGCATTAACCGCGCCCTCTGGCTCTTCGGTGTGGTTCAGGTGGTGTCTATTTTCGGGTTTGCCTGGTTGGCCGCCGCCGGCACTCAGGGCAGTATTGGTCCGGCCGAGCTGAGCAGTTTGGCCATCGTCATCGGTTTTGAAGCGCTGGGCGTCGGTCTGGGCACGGCGGCTTTCGTAGCCTTTATTGCCCGCTCGACCAATCGAGCCTACACCGCCACGCAGTTTGCCCTGTTTACCAGTTTGGCCGCTGTGCCGCGCACCTTGGTGAATGCTTCGGCCGGTTGGCTGGTCGAGCAGCTGGGTTGGTATGGCTTCTTCTGGTTGTGTGCGGTGCTGGCCATCCCGGGCATGCTGTTGCTGTTCAAGGTGGCACCGTGGTCGGGCGATGTTCAAAACACGGCGAGTGAGGTGCCGGCCAAATGAGTGCACAAGCACTGATCGATGCCGCTCATCGGCTATCTGACAAACTGAGCGGGCTGGCCTTTTCGGCGCCGGTCTCCCATGTGTATAACCCGTTGGATTATGCGGGCGCAGCACATGACCAATATCTGACACAGTGGGGCGCACACCCGCAGCCACGCCGGGTCATTTTTCTGGGTATGAACCCCGGCCCTTTCGGGATGGTGCAGATCGGCGTGCCCTTTGGTGAGGTCGGTATCGTGCATGAGTGGTTGCGGATTAACGCCCCGATTCGTCAGCCGCTGCACATGAACCCCAAGCGCCCGATTGAAGGTTGGGCATGTAGCCGTTCGGAAGTCAGTGGTCGCCGTTTGTGGGGCTTGTTCCGCGAGCGGTTCCAAACGCCCGAGGCATTTTTTGCCGAACACTTTGTTGCCAATTATTGCCCCCTGGCTTTTTTTGACCAGGGGCGCAACGTCACACCGGATAAATTGCCCGCTGCAGAAATGGCACCGGTTATCGAAGCCTGCGACGAACATCTGCGCACCCTGGTAAAAGCCATGCAGCCAGACTGGGTCATCGGTGTCGGTGCTTATGCCCAGGCCCAGGCCGAACGGGCACTAGCCAGTTGTGTGCGTCAACCGAAAATCGGCCGGGTGCTGCATCCGAGCCCGGCGTCACCAGCCGCCAATAGGGGTTGGGCGGAGGCTGCAACGAAGCAGTTGATCGAGCAGGGTCTCTGGATGGCTTAAGACTGAATACGATAAATCAGGTAGACGGCAAACAGCAGATCAGCCGCGCCGAGTGATAGCGCCAGAGCGGTATCCACTTTCTTGTGTGCGGTGCTGTTGCCTTTGTCCTGCAGGTTGAAGGAATACACCGTCACCATAAAGTAAATCAGCGCTTGCAATAGACCAAAGACCACAATTTGTTCGGCGATGGTGATGTGATTGCTTTCTGGCAGCTGCGTCAGAATCAGATAGTGCGAAGAAACCAGCGCAAAAATCGCCGTAGTACCCACCCCGAAACGCGCGCCCTGCGTGGTCGGTAGCAGCGATGTAAAAAACAGAATCAGAATGGCCACCATAGGCGCAAAAATCAGTTTCATGCCGGACAGCATGCTGATGCGCGAGAGCAGCAGTTCGTAATTGAGTTGTGATGACACGAAGGCCTCGTTGGTCTTGCCATCGGTGTAACCGAAGTTGGTTGGGTATTCGTTAAGCGTAATGAAGGCATTGTCGCCATTGACCCGCCAACCAGGAATCTCTAAGCGGGGGTTCAATCGCATGTGGGCCTCATCAAGGCGATAGTTCACGACCTGGGCGCCCTGCTCTACTTCTTCAATCTGAATCAGCAGCTTTTGTGCATCGAAGGGAAACTTCTCGATATCAAATTTATTCGGGACGCTCGCCACAATATCCACACCTGCCCAGTGCATCCCTGATTTACCCATCTGGCCATCGTACTCATCGCGCCGGTGATTGATTGTGGCGCCCTTGATGGTAAAGGTTTTGTTCGGGTGTAGGTTCGGATTACGCCAACGAAACCACAGCGTCATATCCACCACATAGTTGCCCTTCACATACGAAAGACTATCTACACGGTTGATGTAGATGCCGACATCGACATCAGGGTCGTTAGTCGGCGCCTGTGTTGCTGCGAGCACAGGCCAGGTGAGAGAGAGCAATGCTAACAGGAGCAAGCGCTTGAGGAGTGTCAACATGTACAGAGGTTCAAAAGCTTTGCAAGAAATAAAAATGCCGTCCTGTAGAACGGCATTTTTTGATGAAGAGGTTAGCCTAGTTTTTGCCGCAACAGATCATTCACCTGTTGTGGGTTAGCTTTGCCCTTGGCGGCTTTCATGATCTGGCCAACCAGTGCATTCAGCGCTTTCTCTTTGCCGGCTTTGAACTCGGCTACGTTGCCCGGGTTAGCGGCGATGACTTCGTCAACCAAGGCTTCGATAGCGCCGGTATCAGTGATCTGTTTCAAGCCTTGCGCTTCGATGATTTCATCGGCGCTTTTGCCCTGACCCTGCCACAGCGCATCGAATACTTTCTTGCCGATGGCGTTGGAGATGGTCTGGTCGGCAATGCGGGCGATAAGGCCACCGAGTTGTTCCGGGTTAACCGGTGCGGCGTCGATGTCGAGGTCTTCACGGTTCAGGCGGGCCGATAGATCACCCATAATCCAGTTGGCGGCTTGTTTCGCCTGGGCGTTACCGGCAGCAACCAGCGTGCTTTCGAAGTAGCGGGCGATTTCCAGCGAGGCGGTGACGGCGGTGGCATCGTAGGCCGAGAGGCCGAGTGCTTCAAAACGCTGACGCATGGCGTCCGGTAGCTCCGGCATTTCGCCGCGGACGCGTTCGATCCAGTCGTCGCTGATGATGACGGGCAGCAGATCGGGATCGGGGAAGTAGCGATAATCCATCGCGTCTTCCTTGGTGCGCATGGCGCGCGTTTCGCCCGTGTCCGGGTCGAACAGCACGGTGGCTTGTTGAATGGCGCGACCTTCTTCCAGTTCGTTGATCTGCCACTGAACCTCAAAGTCGATGGCTTGCTGCAGGAAGCGGAAAGAGTTGAGGTTCTTGATCTCGCGGCGCGTACCGAAAGGCTGGCCGGGTTTACGCACCGAGACGTTGGCGTCGCAGCGGAAGG
>CAYLWV010000053.1:0-11378 GCA_964387485.1 uncultured Dechloromonas sp.
CCAACCGCCTGGCCGCCGGTAGCTGGCTGGCGCTGTTCCCGGAAGGCACCACGACCGACGGTACGCACCTCCATCCCTTCCACGCCGCGCTGTTGCAGCCGGCCATTGACGCGAATGTACCCGTCACTCCGGTGGCGTTGAGTTACGAAGATCTGGCAGGCAACCGTTCATGCCTGCCGGCCTACGCAGGTGATACTAGCCTCTGGGAATGCTTCTGTGCCATTCTCTCGGCACGCACGCTGGTGGTACGACTACAGATCGGCACACCGGTCAGTATCGAACCCGACAGCGGCAATCGTGGCCGCAAAGTCCTGGCGCAGGCACTTCATCAGCAGATCGATACCGCGCTTTACAGCGGAAATTAAGACGCTTCGGACAACCCGGCCTGACGACGCAACTCCCGCAGCTTCACGTATTTCATGAAGCTGTTCTGACAGCCGATGGCAATATGCACGAAGCCGGGCAGACCATCACGCCAGCCACCGCGAACCAGCCAGAATTTCAGAAACCGGGTGAGCGGTGATAACAGCATGCGGGCAATCGGCGCTGCTTCGCCACGCGCCATGGCACGCTCGGCGGCCAAACTGGTGTAGCGGTTCTGTTTATCCAGATAGGTTTTAAGATCATCTGCACTGTAATGCAGGAGGTCTCCCTCCAGCGTGCGCGGCGCCACGTCGCTCAGCACATGCTCGTGCACAATATCGTCGGACCAGCGGGCAGCGTCTTTGCGAAAGAGGCGGGTGTTGAAGTCTGGATAGCCTTCGCCATGTTTGAGCGGTCTGCCCATAAAGACATTGCAACGGGCAAATCTGTACACCGGGTAATCGGGCACGCCTTTTCTGAAGGCACTGCGAATACTGTCGGCCAGCTTGGGTGATAACGCCTCATCCGCATCCAAACACAATACCCAATCGTGACGGGCCAGACTGACCGCATGCGCCTTCTGCGGCCCAAAACCGGCCCAGGCATGATGCACCATCTGCGCGCCGAATTCGGCAGCAATTTGCGCCGTGTCATCGGTACTGCCCGAATCGACCAGAATGATTTCATCGGCAAACGGCACGGATGCCAGCACATCGCGTAAGCGCGCGGCAGCGTTACAGGTAATCAGCACCAGGGACAGCGGTAGTTTCTCGGACATAGGAAGCAGCACACACAGCTATAATGAGACTATGTTGCGAGATTATCACTAATGCCGCCCAAGCTCTCTGATCCGCCCCGTTTTCTGCTGATGAAAACCTCATCCCTGGGCGATGTGCTGCACAACCTGGCCGTTGTCAGTGATTTGCGCCGTGTGTTTCCCGGTGCGCTGATCGACTGGTGCGTCGAAGCCCCCTTTGCCGAAATCCCCGGCTGGCACACAGGCGTGCGCCGCGTGATTCCGGTGGCGATTCGCCGTTGGCGCAAGCAACTGTTCTCCGGCAACACCTGGTCGGAGATCAGCCTAGCTCTGGGCGCACTACGCACCGAACACTACGACGCGATTATCGACACACAGGGTCTGGTGCGTAGCGTGCTGCTGGGTCGCATTGCGCATGGCCCGGTGTATGGCCAAAACTGGCGTGAAGCACGCGAGCCCTTATCCGGCCTGCTGTTGAATCAACCATTGCCCGTGCCTTATGCCCTGCACGCGGTTGAACGGTATCGCACCATTGCCGCCACAGCACTGGGCTATACGGATCGCCTAGCCGAGCTGCCGCTGGATTTCGGGCTGCATGATCGCTTTCCGCTGGCACCGGGCAACGAGGTTTTTCTGTTTACCAACACCAGCCGCGATAAGAAACTCTGGCCGGAAGATCACTGGATTGAAGTCGGGCGTCAATTACGGGATGCCGGCCTGGTCCCGGTGTTTACCGCCGGCAATGAGGTCGAAGCCGCCCGCTCGCAACGTATTGCTGCAGGGGTTGCCGAAGGTGCTGGTTCCGGCGAAGTTTTTGAAGTGCTGTATCGCCCCACGCTGACACAACTCACGGCCCGTCTATCCAAGGCCCGCCTGTGCCTGGGTGTCGATACCGGCTTCACCCACATTGCCTGCGCGCTGACCATCCCGACGATCGCCATCTTTACCGATACCGACCCGGCGCTGGCCGGAGGTTTCGGTCTGGGCATGCGGGAAACCTTTGGTCACCTGGATAGCTGCCCGCCCGTGAGTGACATCACCGGCCAACTCAGCACCTGGGGCTTTTTGCCGGCATGACCGGACCCCATGCCGCTCCTTGGTTTTATCGGGCACTTCTGAGCCTGCTGGTGCCGCTGGCGCTGCTGCGTCTATGGTGGCGTGGCCGCAAGCAACCGGGCTACCGGCAGCACATTGGTGAACGCTTTGGCGATATCACCATCCCGGCTGGCGGCCCCATCATCTGGCTACACGCCGTCTCCGTGGGTGAAACACGGGCAGCCGAGCCGCTGGTGCACGCGCTGCTTGAGCAGTATCCCGAGCATCGGGTGCTGCTGACGCATATGACCCCGACCGGACGCGCCACCAGCACCGCACTCTATACCGACCCCCGCGTGCTGATTGCCTACGTGCCCTATGACCTGACGGGTGCTGTTGATCGTTTCCTGCGGCGTGTGCAACCCACCATCGGACTGCTCATGGAAACCGAGATCTGGCCGAATCTGATTCTGCGCAGCCGCCACCATGGCGTGCCCATGCTGCTCATCAACGCCCGCCTGTCGGCGCGCTCAGCAAAGCGCTATGCCCGCTTTGACCGCCTGATACGACCAGTCCTGGGTGCACTCTCCGCCGTTGGTGCACAAAGCATCGACGACGCCCATCGCCTGCAGGCATTGGGTGCTGCCCAGGTGCGTGTCACCGGCAACCTCAAGTTTGATGTCCGCATCGAACCGGCCTTGCAACTGCTGGGCAAGCGCTGGCGGAATAGCCTAAATGCGCGGCCTGTATGGCTTGCGGCCAGCACGCGGGATGGCGAAGAGACGCTGCTGCTCGATGCGCACCGCCTGTTGTGCGCCCGCCTACCGGAGCAGACGCCTTTGCTGGTGATGGTGCCTCGCCACCCGCAACGCTTTGATGCCGTGGCTGAACAGATCACCCGGGCCGGCTTTCAACTAACGCGCCGGAGTGATGCCTTGCCAACGGCGGCAACCGAGGTCTGGCTGGGGGACTCCATGGGAGAGATGGCCGCGTATTACAGCATGGCCGATGTGGCAGTCATGGGCGGTAGCCTGCTGCCCTTTGGCGGGCAGAACCTGATTGAAGCCGCCGCTTGTGGCACACCGACCCTGGTTGGCCCGCATACCTATAACTTTGCGGCCGCCGCCGAAGCGGCCATCCTCACCGGTGCAGCACAACGTCTACCCGACACCGCCTCCGACACGACATCGGGAAATACCGCGCCGATCACAGCTGAGGCGATTGCCGAGGCACTCTACCGGTGGCTCAGCGACCCGCCGGCATTAGCCCTGGCCGCTCGTGCTACGGCTGACTTTGTTCAGCAATCCACAGGCGCCACCGCACGAACACTGGCGCTGATGACGATAAGCACCCAATAAAAAGACCCGCCGCAGCGGGTCTTGTCATCTTACGCGCCGCGCTCGATCACAGCTCGAAGGACTTTGTTGCGCGCGGTGCGTTTTCCAGCGGCGGCAACCAGGTTTCGAACAGCGTTTCGCGCGAATAGCTACCAGGGCCGGTGCAATGGATGCGCACCATCTCCATCACTGGACCGGTACCGACCACAGCCATCAGACGCCCTCCCAGAGCCAGCTGATGCAGCAAGACATCCGGCACGCTCGGCACGGAGCCGGTCAACACGATTGCATCGTATGGCTCACCGGCTTCATGCCCTTTGAGGCCATCGGCCAGAATCAGGGTCGCGTTCTCGATACCGGCTTCATCCAGATTGGCCTGCGCCTGTGCCTGCAGCGCCGGATCAATTTCCAGGCTGGTGACATGCGCGCCTTGCGAAGCCAGCAGTGCGGTCATGTAACCGGAACCGGTGCCTACCTGCAGAATCTGTGCGTCCGGAGCCAGCTCCAGCTCCTGCAGCATGCGGGCTTCCATACGCGGCGGCATCATGACGGCGTGTGGTGTCAGCGGAATCTCGACATCGGCAAACGCCAGTGAACGATAGCTCTGCGGCACGAATTCTTCACGACGCACTTCAAACAGCAGATCCAGGACATTCGGATCCAGAACGTTCCACGGACGAATCTGCTGTTCGACCATGTTAAAGCGGGCTCTTTCAATATTCATCTGCAGAATTCCGGTTTAAGTGTGAAAACACCGCAAGCTAAGGTGTTGATTGGGATTAATTATACCTGTTAGTCCGGCAAACCCTGAAAAACCGGCGGATCCTCAATGATCGGCCCTAACACCACCGCCATCGTGCGGCGGCAAGTCGGTCACAGGAATGGCTGGAGGAACCGGCGCAAGGGATTCGGAAGCAGCATCCGGTGTCTCAGGTTCTGCCAGCGGCCGGCCACACCCCTGGCAGAGACCGGAAGCCGGATCCGCCATACAGACACCGATACAGGGGTAAAGGTCTTCGCTGTCCTGCTCAGACATAGGGGTACGCTCATGGGGATGAAAACGTCCACAGTGTAATCCCAGGAAGACGTTCGCCCAAATACGGCATACCCCTTGTGTGATTGGGCCTTTACAGGCAATCTATGGCTGACGCACCGCGTGCTTGTCGGGGAAGTCGTTTGTTGTCCCGCCGGGCGCATTTTTTTGGCTTTCGATTTGACGGAGATCACCATGTCGCAGTCCCCTACACCCGCCGAGGGCGCAGAAGGCAAAAACCCGGCCGAACTGGTTCATGTCTATGCTGAAGTCGCCCAGCGCGCATCGCGTGTCCTGAGCGGTTTTATGGAACGCCAGGCCCAGAAAGGCGTTAACACCTCCGGCGAAGAAGTCGGCATCGCCAAAGCCTTTATGGATCTCTCGGCCCGCCTGCTGTCCAATCCGTATCAGCTGGCTCAAGCCCAGATGAACATGGTGCATAACTATTTCTCGCTCTGGCAGAACTCGGTCATGCGCATGATGGGCATGGAAGCCGCACCGACCATGGCACCGGAGCGTTCGGACAAGCGCTTCAAAGACGAAGGCTGGCAGCAGGATTTTGTGTTCGACTTCATCAAGCAGTCGTACCTGATCGCCTCCAAGCATATCCTGGATACCGTCGGCACCGTCGAGGGCATGGATGACAAGCAACGCGAAAAAGTGAACTTCTACACCCGTCAGTACATCGACGCGCTGTCGCCGAGCAACTTTGCACTGACCAACCCGGAAGTCTTCCGCGAAACCGTTCGCACACAAGGTCAGAACCTGGTCAAGGGCCTGAACAACCTGCTGCACGATGTAGAAGCCGGCGACGGCAAGCTGCGTATCCGCATGACGGACACCTCGGCCTTCGAACTGGGCAAGAACGTCGCCACGACCAAAGGTAAGGTGGTCTACCAGAACGAGATGTTCCAGCTGATTCACTACGAGCCGACCACTAAGCAACAGTTTGATGTACCGCTGCTGATCGTGCCGCCCTGGATCAACAAGTTCTACATCCTCGATCTGCGTGAAAAGAATTCCTTCGTGAAGTGGACGACCGATCAGGGTCACTCCACCTTCATCATCAGCTGGCTGAACCCGGATGAGCAGCATGCCAATCTGAACTTCGAAGACTATCTGCTCGAAGGTTCGCTGGCGGCCATCAACGCCGTCGAGCAAGCCACCGGCTCGAAGAAGGTCAACCTGGCCGGTTACTGCCTGGGCGGCACCCTGCTGATGTCAACACTGGCCTACATGGCCGCCAAGAAGGACAACCGCGCCAATTCGGCCACCTTCTTCACGACCATGCTGGATTTCACCGATCCGGGCGAACTGGGCGTCTTCATCGACGAAGCCAGCATCGCCACCATCGAGAAGAAGATGGAAAAGACCGGCTATCTGGATGGTTCGGAAATGGCCGGCACCTTCAGCATGCTGCGCGCTAACGATCTGGTCTGGTCCTTCGTGATCAACAACTACCTGATGGGTAAGGATCCGTTCCCGTTTGATCTGCTGTACTGGAACTCGGACTCGACCCGCATGCCGCGCGCCATGCACAGCTTCTACCTGCGCAACATGTACCTGAAGAATATTCTGAAGGAACCGGGCGGTCTGACCCTGGGTGGCGTGCCGATCGACATCCGTAAGGTGAAGACCCCCTGCTACTTCGTCTCGGCCATCGAAGACCATATCGCCCCGTGGCTCAGTACCTATATGGGCGTCCATCTGCCGTCGGGCCCGGTCAACTTCGTCCTGGGAGGTTCCGGTCACATCGCCGGTATCGTCAACCCGCCAGTCGGCAACAAATACTGCTACTGGACCAACCCGGAACTGCCGGCAACGGCTCAGGAATGGTTCGATGGTGCGACCCAGAACGAAGGCTCCTGGTGGCCGAACTGGGAACAGTGGGTTGAAGCCATCAACGACAAGAAGGTCGCTGCACGCGTCCCGGGCGAAGGCCCGCTCAAGGCCATCGAAGATGCGCCGGGTTCTTTCGTCAAGATGCGGGCGGATGCCAAGAAGCCAGCGGCAAAGGCCAAAGCCAAAGCCGCCAAGTAAGCACGGCACACCGTACCAAGAACAACGCCCGCATCTGCGGGCGTTGTTCTTTTGGGGTTACAACCGATTCACGGCAGGCAGTTGGAGTTTTACCGTGCCTGTGCGTGTGACTCGTTCAGTTACTTCTGCTGCCGTGCCATCTTGATGACGGCATCCGTGTTGGCCAGCAGATCATTAAAGTTCATGCCACGCTGTTGCAGCATCTTGTAACGGCCGCCGACGATGATCGAAGGCACACCATCAATCTGATACGTCATGGCGAGTGCGTCAGCCTTTTTCATGGCATTGGTCACGTCTGCCGAATAATAGACTTCGGAGAATTTCTTGGCGTCCACACCCGGCTGGCTCGCTGCCCACTGCAGCACGGCCTGGTCTTCATACAGCATACGGCCCTGCTGATGAATGGCGGCAAAGGCGGCCGCATCGAGTGCCGGCAACTTCATGATCTGGATCGTGTAGAACAGACGCCCCAACACCACCCACTGCGGACGGCCGAAGGTCACCGGAACGCGGCGGACGACCACATCTTTCTGCTTTTTCGACCAGCGCTCGAAGGGCTCCGAGAAATCATGGCAATGCGGACAGCCGTAGGAAAAGAATTCCAGCACCTCAAGCTTACCGCCCGCAGCCGCTGCCGGAGTATTCAACACGGCATAGGTTTGCCCGGCAATCGCCACACCGTTTTGCGGTGCCGAGGGCATGACCGCACCACCCAATGCTGCCTGGGCCAGCGCAGAACCGGAAACGCCTGCCACCGAAATGCCGGCGATCAGGGTAGACAGAAACTGACGACGTTGCATGAGGACTCCGATCTTAGTTACGGGCCGGTACAGCATCGAAACCGGCTTCTTTCAGTTCGTTACGGGCGCGATTGGCATCATCCTGGCGCTTGAAAGGACCGATCTTGACGCGGAACCAGACCTTTTCACCAATCACGGCTTTCTGAATGGACGCATCAAAGCCCTGCAGCGCCAGATTAGCTTTCTGGGCTTCAGCATCAGATTGTTTCTGGAACGACCCCGCCATCAGATAAAAACCGGCCGGTGCTTCCGGCTGTGCGGCCGCTTTGCTGGCCGGCTCTCCTGCGGGTTTGACGGCCGGCGTGGTGCCATCCGTCTTACCAGAAAGCAGATCAGGAAACTGGAAACGCTTTTCCGGTGGCGGATCACCCGGCTTGCCCGGCAAGGCAATTGGCTGACCCGGTTCGTTCGCGGTAGCGTTTACGGCTGGCGCGGGCTGCGGCGATTCTGTGGATGTCGTCGCAGGTGCCGGTGTCGGCGCACTACCAGCCGCGGTGGTTTTGGCAGCCGTCGGTGCTGGCGCTGTTTTATCAATAAACGGTGACGGCATCCGGTTAAACCACCAAGCCACCGCAGCCGCAATGACCAGACCGAGGATCAAACCGTACAAAATGCCCTTGAACGCGCCTCCCGAAGCCGGAGCTCGGTCACGTGACGCGTGGCGATTGGGTTTGTAGTCTCGGGACATAGCGGCCTTTGTATGATCTATCGGCAGATTACAGGGTTTCCGTTTGGGAAACTACATGGACTCCGGACAGGAAACTCCCAGTAACGCCAACCCATTACGAATGACCTGGCGCACGGCAACAGACAGGGCCAGACGGGCACAGGTCAGCTCAGCATCCTCGACCAGCATGCGCTCGGCGTTGTAATAACCATGGAACTCGGCGGCAAGATCTCGCAAATAGAATGCCACCTGGTGCGGCGCCAGATCGCGCGCAGCCGAATCAATCACTTCCGGGAAGCGTCCCAGGAAGGCCGTTAGCGCTGCTTCACGCGGATTGGTCAACAGCGCCAGATCGGCATTCTTGAGGTCGGCCTCAACGCCGTTCCACTGCGCCATGAGCGAGCAAATACGGGCGTGGGCGTACTGAATGTAGTACACTGGGTTATCGGCACTCTGACTCTTGGCCAGATCCAGATCGAAATCAAGGTGCTGATCCGCTTTACGCAGCACATAGAAGAAACGGCAGGCATCGTCACCGACTTCGGCACGCAACGAGCGCAACGTGACATAGTCACCCGAACGGGTCGACATGGAGGCCTTCTCGCCATTGCGATAGAGCACGGCAAACTGCACCAGAGCAATATCCAGCTTGGCCGGATCCAGCGCCAGCGCCTGTACGGCACCCTTCACCCGGGGGATATAGCCGTGGTGGTCGGCGCCCCAGATGTTGATCATGCGATCAAAGCCACGCTCATATTTGTTGAGGTGGTAGGCAATATCCGACGCAAAATAGGTGTACAGGCCGTTGTCCCGCTGCACAACGCGATCTTTTTCATCACCGAAATCGGTGGAGCGGAACCAGCGCGCACCGTTCTTTTCGTAAATATGACCGGCGGCATCGAGCTTTTCGAGACAGCGGGCAACCAGCCCGGTATCAAACAGCGAGTTTTCCGAGAACCAGTTCTGGAAATCCACGCCAAAGCCATCCAGATCATCACGGCCATCGGCCAACTGCTCCGACAGCGCATGCTGGTGGACATAAGGCCAATCTTCGGCCAGCAGCTTCTTGCCATTGGCAATCAGCGCGTCCAGATGCAGCTCGCGCTGCGTCTTGGCTTCATCGTCTACCCGGCTGGCATCCGGCAAACCGGGCGTGCCTTCCAGCACCACCAGCTTGCTACGCACGTATTTGTCGCCATGCGCATTGGTCAGCTGGCGCGCCATTTCGCGCACATAGTCACCCTGATAGGCATTGGGCGGATAATCAATCGTGACACCATGCTGATCCAGGTAGCGGATCCAGGTGGAGATCGCCAGAATATCCATCTGGCGTCCCGCATCATTCACATAGTATTCACGGGTCACGTCCCAGCCGGCAAAAGCCAGCAGGTCAGACAAGCTGGCGCCATAAGCAGCACCGCGACCGTGACCCACATGCAACGGACCCGTCGGATTGGCCGACACGAACTCGACCAGCACCTTGGCGTTGCTGCCGAGCGTGCTACGACCGAAATCGCCCGCCTGCGACAGCACCGTGCTGACCACCCGGGTTTTAGTATCCGTCTTCAAGGTGAAGTTGATGAAGCCGGCGCCGGCGATGCTGACATCGCTGACCTCCGGCGAAACCGGGAGTTCGCTCACGATGCGTTCTGCAATCGCACGCGGCGCAAGCTTCAGCGCCCGAGCCAGTTGCATGGGCAGATTGGTGGCAAAATCCCCGTGGCTCGCCTGCTTCGGACGCTCCAGATGGATGGGGGTATCGGTGTGTTCCGGCGCGACGCTGGCAAGGGCAACCTGCAGCAGGCCGGTAATGTGTTCGCGGCTATCGAAAGTCATGGGTAAAATTATACCTTCTGGCTCGCTATCCCGTGGGCCTCTACTCAGAAAGCCGACCGCTCATGCGTCTGCAGCGCCTTGCCCGGATTCTTTACGTCAGTTGGAAGAACGGGTTGCTCACCATGCTTGTTGAAGCCGAACCAGAGGGCCGTATGGCGCGCTGGCTGGGTTTCTACGCCCGCCGCCGGCATTTCAGCCAACCACGTGCCGTGCGGCTACGACTGGCCTTAGAGTCTCTGGGGCCCATTTTCGTCAAATTCGGTCAGATGCTCTCGACCCGCCGCGACCTGCTGGCGCCGGACTTTGCCGACGAGCTGGCCAAACTGCAGGACCGGGTTCCACCCTTCGACTCGGCGCTGGCCATGGCCGAAATTGAGCGCGGCCTGGGCATGCCAATTGCCGAGGCGTACAGCGAGTTCGATCCGACGCCGGTGGCCTCGGCCTCGGTAGCCCAGGTCCACTTTGCCCGACTGCATGACGGCCGCGATGTGGCCGTCAAAGTATTGCGGCCCGGCATGCACCGTATTGTCGATCATGACATTGATCTACTCGATACCTTTGCCCAACTGATTGAACGCTTCTCGGAAGACGGTCGCCGCCTGAAGCCCCGCGAAGTGGTGGCCGAGTTTGCCAAGCATCTACATGACGAGTTTGACCTGGTACGTGAAGCGGCCAACGCCTCCCAGCTGCGGCGCAACTTCGCCGATGGTCATCTGCTGGTGGTCCCTGAAGTCTACTGGGATTTCTGCACCACCAATGTAATGACCATGGAGCGTATGCATGGCATTCCGGTTGGCCGTATCCATGAATTACGTGAAGCCGGCATCGACCTTAATCGTCTGTCGAGTGCCGGCGTGGAGATTTTCTTCACCCAGGTGTTCCGTGACGGCTTCTTTCACGCCGACATGCATCCGGGCAATATTCTGGTGGCCCATGATGGCCGCTATGTCGCACTCGACTTCGGCATTGTTGGCACACTGAACGATGTCGATAAGAATTATCTGGCACAGAACTTTCTGGCCTTTTTCCAGCGCGACTACCGACGTGTTGCCGAAGTGCACGTCATCTCCGGCTGGGCGCCCAAGGATACGCGGATTGATGAATTCGAAGCCGCCATCCGTACCGTCTGCGAACCGATCTTCGATAAACCGCTCAAGGATATTTCCTTCGGCAAGATTCTGCTGCGCCTGTTTCAGACATCGCGCCGCTTCAATGTGGAAGTCCAACCGCAACTGGTCATGCTACAGAAGACCCTGCTCAATATTGAGGGCCTGGGTCGTCAACTCAACCCAGACCTTGACCTCTGGAAAACGGCCAAACCGTTCCTCGAACGCTGGATGAGTGAACAGGTCGGTTGGCGTGGCCTGGTGGATGGCATGAAACGCGAAGGCCCCAACTGGGCAAAGATCCTGCCGCAACTGCCGCGCCTACTGCACGACTATCTGGCACCGAATGAGGAAGAGATCAAGGCCGACAAGAAAACGCTGCGTGAACTGAAACGCACCGTGCG
>CAYLWV010000054.1:0-11300 GCA_964387485.1 uncultured Dechloromonas sp.
AGCTTTCGCCACTACCCCCTCAAGATAGCGTGTCTACCAATTTCACCACGTCGGCATTTCTGTCCGGTTTGTCACATAAATCAGCGACTTACCGAGGTACGTTTTTGGCCTTTGATGCACCGTCCGGATCAGCAGTTTTGCCTTCCGTCGGTACCGCCGCAGACCCAGCACCAGCGGGGGTGGATTCTACATTGGATTGCATCACACTGCCAGCATTTTTCGCTTGCGAAGATTGTAGATTGGCCAGAATCAGCGCCGTCACAAAGAAGATCGTTGCCAGAACAGCGGTCGAACGCGACAGAAAATTGGCCGAGCCCGTGGCACCAAAAAGGCTGCCCGAAGCACCGCTACCAAAAGCCGCACCCATGTCCGCACCCTTGCCATGCTGCATCAGCACCAGGCCAATCACCCCGAGGGCTGACACAATGTTCACGATCATCACGACCACGTAAAGAATATCCATCTATTTACCCACGTCTCTTTCTAGAAAAACTTGCTTGTTACACCAGCCGGCTGGCCGCAGCGATGCAGATTGTACTGAATTCCCGGGCATCCAGGGCGGCACCCCCGATCAAGCCCCCATCCACATCCGGCAGCCCGAACAGCACCTCGGCATTGGCTGCCTTGACGCTACCACCGTACAGAATTCGAGTTTGTACCAGCCCCGCCTGAAGCAACGCCTGGCGAATATGGGCATGAACCCCCTGGACACCTTCCGGGGTCGGTGTTTTACCGGTACCAATGGCCCAGACCGGCTCATAAGCCACCACCACACTGGCGCCCTCATCCGCCACGCCCGCCAGCGTCGCCAGCACGGGCGCCAATTGACGATCAATCACTGCCAGCGTCTGACCGGCCGCCTCGTCGTCGGCAGATTCGCCCACACAGATGATGGGCATCAGGCCGCTATCCAGCGCCGCCAGCGCCTGACGGGCAACCGCGTCATCGGTCTCACCGCAGAACTGACGGCGCTCCGAATGCCCGACGATCACATACGTACAGCCCAGATCCTTGAGCATGGATGCACAGACCTGCCCGGTGTAAGCGCCCACACGATGCTCACTGACCGTTTGTGCCCCCCAGGTGACCGGTGTTTCCGACAGAAGCGCCCCCACCTGGGGCAGATACGGAAACGGTGGGCAAACCCCCACATCCGGCAGGCGTTTCTGCGCCAGCAGGCTCAGCAAAGCCTCGAGCAGGGACTGATTGGCTTCGAAACTGCCATTCATTTTCCAGTTGCCTACCACCAGCGGTGTTCTGACGACCGTCATAAGGATTCTCTTGTACGCTTCATGCGATAAAAAGGCGCTCTACCCCATGGCGAGCGCCCCATCTATTCGTTTCTAACCCGTAATTCTATTTTTTTGCCGCTACCCGGTCAATGATTTACAGGGTCTGACGCAACACGGCAGCAATCGACTCGGCTTCATCGCGGGACAAAGCCGCGTCCTCAGCCTCTACCATCACCCGCAGCACGGGTTCCGTGCCCGATGGCCGCAACAGTACCCGCCCCCGGTTCCCCAGACGGCCTTCAGCCGCCGCCACAGCCTCCTTGACGGCATCCTGCTGCTGCCAATTGAATCCCGGCTTCACGGGCACATTGATCATGGTTTGCGGAAAGAGTTTGAGCGCACCCAGCAAATCGGCCAGCGTTCCCCCCATCCGTTTCAGTGCCACCAGCACCTGCAAGGCCGACACCAGACCGTCGCCCGTGGTGTGTCGATCCAGCGCCAGAATATGACCCGAGTTCTCACCGCCGTACAGCCAGCCTTCGGCCGCCAGCAGCTCCATGACATAGCGGTCACCCACCTTGGCCCGCTTGAAGGGCACGCTGCGCGCTTGCAGTGCCTGCTCCAGCGCCATATTGGTCATCAGGGTACCCACCACGCCAGCCACCGGGCCATCCAGCAAACGCTCGCGAACAATCGCGTACAGCACCTGGTCACCATCGTAAGCCTGGCCTGCACCATCCACCATCACCAGGCGATCCGCATCGCCATCGAGGGCAATCCCAAAATCTGCACCTTCCTCAAGGACCTTGCGACCCAGCGATTCCGGATGCAGGGCACCGACGCCCGCGTTGATATTTTCACCATTAGGCTGATTACCGATGGCCACCACATCGGCCCCCAGCTCATGCAGCACCTCCGCCGCAATGTGATAAGCCGCCCCATGGGCGCAATCCACCACAATTTTCAGGCCACGCAGATTAAAGCTGTGCGGCACCGTGCTTTTGCAGAATTCAATGTAGCGCCCGGCCGCGTCATCAATCCGGCGTGCCCGACCCAGATCCTTGGGCTCAACGGTCTGCATCGGCTTACCGTCCATTTCGTCGATCGCAGCTTCAATGGCGCGCTCCACGTCGTCGGGCAGCTTCTTACCATCGGCCGAGAAGAACTTGATACCGTTGTCTTCAAAAGGATTATGAGAGGCAGAAATCACCACCCCCGCCTGCAGACGCAAGGCACGAGTCAGGTAGGCAATACCCGGCGTCGGTAGCGGTCCGGTCAGACAGACATCCACACCCGCGGCTGAAAAACCGGCTTCCAGCGCCGCTTCCAGCATATAGCCCGAATTACGAGTGTCTTTGCCGATCAGGACACCCGGTCGATGCCCCCCGGTGTCAGAACGGCCCACCAGCACGCGGCCAGCAGCATACCCGAGGCGCAACACAAAATCCGGTGTAATCGGATATTGCCCGACACGACCGCGCACCCCATCCGTTCCAAAATACTTACGACTCATCACCCACTCCAACGTTCACGTTACTGCGGACCCAGGGCCCGGTTGATCTTCAATGCATCCACGGTCTGTGGCACATCATGCACCCGCAGGATCGCGGCACCCGCCTGCGCCGCCAGCAGCGCAGCAGCAACACTACCGGGCATACGGCCATCGACAGTCCGACCGACAATCTCGCCGATCATGGATTTACGGGAAACCCCAACCAGAATGGGCACACCGGTCGCCACAAACACCGGCAACGCGCGGAACAATGTCTGATTATGAATAAATGTCTTACCAAAGCCAAATCCGGGATCCAGAATGATGCGTTCCCGTGAGATGCCAGCCGTGTTTGCCTGTGCCACAGCAGCACTCAGAAACTCGAGCACCTCGGCCACCACATCCTCATAGACCGGAGCCTGCTGCATATCCCGCGGCCGCCCCTGCATGTGCATGAGACAAAGGGACACGTGATCATGCGGCGCCACCGTGATGGCGGCGGCCGGGTCCCCCAGTGCAGAAATATCATTCATCAGGCCGGCGCCGAGACGAATCGCCTCAGCCATCACCACGGCTTTATACGTATCGACCGACACCGGAATCCCCGCGCCCTGCAGCCGTTCGAGCAAAGGCACCAATCGGCTCAACTCTTCATCGGCGCTCACGGTTGCGGCCCCCGGTCGCGTTGACTCCGCACCGATATCCACCAGATCAGCCCCCGCCGCCATCATGGCACGCGCCTGCTCAAAAGCAGCATCCGTCTGCCGGAGCAGACCATCACCAGAGAACGAATCCGGCGTGACATTCACAATGCCCATCACCAGCGGACGGCTCGGCGCCCAGCGCAAGGTATGTTCACCACAACGAATCAGACTGTCAGACATAAGCCATCAGACACACATTCAGAATCAACAAAAAGGCCGACCCGAAGGGGTCGGCCTAAGCGAGTATCTAGCGGGACTTCTCGCCCATCAGGCGGCGGCGGTCGCACCATCGGTGCTGGCCGTTGCCGTCGCTGACGGTGGCTGGCTCGAACCACCGGCCGGCGGTTGCGGCGGCCGCGGTGCATTGCCGGCCATGATATCGTTGATCTGGTCTGCATCGATGGTTTCCCATTCCAGCAGCGCCTGCGTCATCGCCTCCACTTTGTCGCGGTTCTCGTCCAGCAAACGCTTGGCCAGCGCATACTGTTGATCGATGATCCGGCGAATTTCGGCGTCCACCTGTTGCATCGTCGCTTCCGACAAAGCCTTGTGCGTGGTCACAGAGCGACCGAGGAACACTTCACCCTCGTTTTCGCCATAGACCATCGGACCCAGGTCCGACATGCCGTAGCGGGTTACCATGTCACGCGCCATGGATGTCGCACGCTCGAAGTCATTCGAAGCCCCCGTCGTCATCTGGTTCATGAACAACTCTTCCGCCACACGACCGCCAAACAGTACGGCGATACGATCCATCAGATAGCCACGGTCATAGGCGTAGCGATCCTGTTCCGGCAGCTGCATGGTTACGCCCAGCGCGCGACCGCGCGGAATGATCGTCACCTTATGCACCGGGTCGGACTTTGGCAGCAGCTTGGCGACTACCGCATGACCCGACTCGTGATACGCCGTGTTGCGCTTTTCGTCTTCGCTCATGACCATGCTGCGACGCTCGGCGCCCATCATGATCTTGTCTTTGGCCTTCTCGAAATCTTCCATGTCGACCAGGCGCTTATTCTGGCGGGCAGCAAACAGCGCGGCTTCATTGACCAGATTGGCCAGATCGGCGCCCGAGAAACCCGGCGTACCACGCGCCAGAATATCGGCCTTGATGTCCGGGGCCACCGGCACCTTGCGCATATGCACCTTGATGATTTCTTCACGGCCGCGGATATCCGGCAGCGGCACCACCACCTGGCGGTCGAAACGGCCCGGACGCAGCAGCGCGGGATCCAGAATTTCGGGGCGGTTGGTGGCGGCAATCACAGTCACGCCCTGACTACCTTCGAAACCATCCATCTCGACCAGCATCTGGTTCAAGGTCTGTTCACGCTCATCATTACCACCGCCCAGGCCAGCGCCACGGTGACGGCCGACGGCGTCGATTTCATCGATGAAGATAATGCAAGGCGACTGTTTCTTGGCCTGTTCGAACATATCGCGAACACGTGCAGCACCCACACCCACAAACATTTCCACAAAGTCCGAACCGGAAATCGAGAAGAACGGCACCTTGGCTTCGCCGGCAATGGCCTTAGCCAGCAACGTTTTACCGGTACCCGGACTACCCACCATCAATACACCACGCGGAATACGGCCGCCCAGCTTTTGAAACTTGGTCGGATCCTTGAGGAAATCGACCAGCTCCTGCACTTCTTCCTTGGCTTCATCACAGCCAGCGACATCGGCAAAAGTCACCGTGTTCTGTGGCTGATCCATCATGCGCGCCTTGCTCTTGCCAAAAGAGAAGGGACCGCCACCCTTGGCGCCACCGCCCTGCATCTGACGCATGAAGAAAATCCAGACGCCGATCAGCAACAGCATCGGGAACCAGCTGACAAAAATGTTCATCAGCATCGACGGCTCTTCTTCCGGCTTGGCTTCAATCTTGACGCCGCTCTTTAGCAGGTCAGACACCAGCCAGATATCCGGCGGCGCATAGGACGTCACCTTTTTGCCATCCGTCGTCGTTGCCTTGAGGGTACGGCCCTCCATGACGACCTTACTGATCTTGCCGTCCTTGACCTCTTCGATGAACTGGGAGTACTCAACCGAGTTCTGCGCAGCCTGCTTGTTATTGAACTGATTGAAGACCGTCATCAGCACCAAACCGATGACGACCCAGATGGCAACGTTGCGAAACAGATTGTTATTCACGATGGCTTTCTGCCTAAAAAGTGAAACTAATGTTCTATTCTAACCTGACTCTGCGCTCTAACCTTGGACAATCCTTAAGGCCACAGCGCTACCATGGACAAGACTGCGGGCTTGCTTCAACCCTTATTTCAAACCTTGCCCCAACAGATACAACTCGCTACTCCGACCCCGTGATGCATCCGGCTTACGGGTCACCACCTTACGGAACACCTGGCGCATGGCAACCACGTATTCGGCAAAGCCCGAGCCCTGAAAGACCTTGACCAGAAACGATCCCTGCGGCTGCAGGTGATTAGCGGCAAAATCCAGCGCCAGTTCGGCAAGATGAATCGAGCGTGCCTGATCAGACATGGGTATACCCGACATATTGGGGGCCATATCGGAAAGCACAAGGTCCACTTTGGCCCCGTGGAGCATCCCCTCCACCTGTTTCAGTACAGCTTCATCATGAAAATCGCCCTGGAGGAACTCGACGCCGGGCAGCAACGGATCCAGCGGCAGCAGATCGAGGCCAATAACCCGGCCCGTATCGCCCAGACGCTTGCGCGCCACCTGTGACCAGCCACCCGGCGTACAGCCCAGATCCACCACAATGGCACCCCGGCGGATCAGCTTGTCCTTGTCATCGACTTCCATCAGCTTAAAAGCAGCGCGTGAGCGCCAGCCCTCGGCTTTAGCGCGCTGAACCCACGGGTCATTCACATGTTCCCGCATCCACGCCTTGCTGGTCTTGGTTCTTGCCATAATTTTCTGCCTGATATCGCTATACTGAATTCGCTGTTCGGTTGCGGCTGGCGTACAATGCCAGCCTTGCATTATCCGTGTTTACTGCGTTGAGTTCACCATGACCCTTGATCGTATCGCCCAATTACTCGCCGAAGATGTTGCCGAAGCCCCTGAACTGGGAGAGCTGGCAATCAGCACGACCGAACGGCGCGCACTCAAGGCCGAAGCTCACAGCCTGAACCCGGTGGTCACCATTGCCGACAACGGCCTTTCGGAAGCCGTACTCAAGGAAATCGACCATTCCCTGAAATCCCATGGCCTGATCAAGATTCGTGTCGTCAGCGATGACCGCGAACAGCGTGAAGGCTACCTGGCGGAAATCTGCCACAACCTGAATGCCGCTGCTGTGCAGCACATCGGCAAGCTCCTGGTTGTCTGGCGCCCGAAAGAAGAAGTCCACGTCGACAAGTCCGGCAAAGCCACCGGTCGCCGCAAGGCGCCGCGCGCCCTCAAGCGCAGCTTCCAGAACCGTTAACCGGTTCGGATGTCGGTGCGATCCTGCGGGATCACACCGACCCATAACCCATCGCCGCTCAGACGTAGCGGACGTCGATCATCTCGTATTCACGCTGACCGCCCGGCGTCTGCACCTGCACCACATCACCGGCAAATTTGCCGATCAGTGCACGCGCCAGCGGCGACGCAAAAGAGATCTTGCCCTGCTTGATATCGGCTTCGTCTTCACCGACGATCTGATACGTCACATTCTGGCCGGAATCGGCATCTTCAAGCTCAACGGTCGAGCCGAACACACAGCGGCCATCGGCATCCATCGCAGACGGATCAATAATCTGCGCGTGGCTGAGCTTACCCTCAACCTCCTGAATACGGCCTTCGATAAAACCCTGCTTTTCCTTGGCAGCGTCGTATTCGGCGTTTTCAGACAGGTCGCCATGCGCACGCGCCTCGGCGATCGCTTCAATCACGGCCGGGCGCTCAATCGTTTTCAGACGGTGCAGCTCTTCTTTAAGCAAAGCGGCGCCCGTCACTGTCAGTGGAATCTTATTCATGGCAGTGGAAATAAAATTAGTTCAGCTGCGCATGCAGAGACTGGATGGCATAGACCTTGAGCGCATCACCGGACAGAATACCGGCCACAGCAGCCTCGGCACCCCAGATCGTGGTGAACATCGTCACGCGCGCCATCAGACCGGAGGTGCGGATCGAACGCGAGTCGTTGATGGCGTGACGCTTCTCTTCCACCGTGTTGATGATCAGCGCAATTTCATTGTTCTTGATCATATCCACGACATGCGGACGGCCTTCAGTCACCTTGTTCACACGCTGCACCGGCACCCCGGCATCCTCAATGGCCTTGGCGGTACCCCGCGTGGCCACCAGTTGATAGCCAGCCAGATGCAGCTGACGCGCCATTTCAACCGCCTTGGCTTTATCGCTGTCCTTGACCGACATGAACACCTTGCCGCTCTTCGGCAGCTTGACGCTGCTGGCCATCTGGGCCTTCACAAAGGCTTCCGGGAAGGTCTTGCCCACACCCATCACCTCACCGGTCGACTTCATTTCCGGGCCGAGAATCGTATCCACACCTGGGAATTTGGCAAACGGGAAGACCGCTTCCTTGACCGAGAAATACGGCGGCACGACTTCTTTCGTCACACCTTGCGATGCCAGCGATTGACCTGCCATACAGCGGGCAGCAATCTTGGCCAGTTGCAAACCGGTGGCTTTGGAAACGAACGGCACCGTCCGCGAGGCACGCGGGTTCACTTCCAGCACGTAGACCTCTTCATCCTTGATCGCAAACTGGACGTTCATCAGACCACAAACGTTCAGTGCCTTGGCCATGGCCTTGGTCTGACGACGCAGTTCTTCCTGCACGGCCTTACCCAGCGAGTATGGCGGCAACGAACAGGCCGAGTCACCGGAGTGCACGCCAGCTTGTTCGATATGTTCCATCACACCACCGATGATGACTTCATGACCATCGGAGAGCGCATCGACGTCCACTTCACAGGCATCATTCAAGAAACGATCCAGCAAGACTGGCGAATCATTCGACACCTTGACGGCTTCGCGCATGTAGCGCTCCAGGTCTTTCTGCTCGTGCACGATTTCCATGGCACGACCACCCAGCACATACGACGGACGAACGACCAGCGGGTAACCGATTTCTTCGGCCATGCGCAGCGCTTCCTCTTCCGTACGCGCGGTACGGTTCGGCGGCTGCTTCAGACCCAGATCATGCAGCAGCTTCTGGAAGCGCTCACGGTCTTCGGCCGCATCAATCATGTCCGGCGAAGTACCGATAATCGGCACGCCGTTGGCCTCCAGTGCCAACGCCAGTTTGAGCGGTGTCTGACCGCCATATTGCACGATTACACCAACCGGCTTCTCGATGGCCACGATTTCCAACACATCTTCCAGCGTCAGCGGCTCAAAATACAGACGATCCGAGGTGTCGTAGTCGGTCGACACCGTTTCCGGGTTGCAGTTGACCATAATGGTCTCGTACCCGTCTTCGCGCATCGCCATAGCGGCATGTACACAGCAGTAATCGAATTCGATACCCTGACCGATACGGTTCGGGCCACCGCCCAGCACCATGATCTTTTTCTTGTCGGTTGGCTGCGCTTCGCACTCGTCTTCATAGGTCGAGTACATGTAAGCCGTGTTCGTGGCGAACTCGGCGGCACAGGTATCCACACGCTTGTAGACCGGGCGCACACCCAGGGCATGACGCCCGTCACGCACTACTTTTTCGCTCGTCTTAGTCAGATAGGCCAGACGACGATCCGAGAAGCCCTTGCGCTTCAGGAAGCGCAGCTCATCGGCCGACAGGCTGTCGAAAGCGCGCTGCTCAACCGTCAGCTCCAGATCCACGATTTCCTTGATCTGTGTCAGGAACCACGGATCGATCTTGGTCAGTTCAAAGACGCGCTCCACCGACATACCGACACCAAAGGCATCGGCCACGTACCACAGGCGATCCGGCGTCGCATTGGCGATCTGCTCATCAATGGTCTCCGGGTCCACCGACTTCAGGTTGAAACCATCGACGCCCACTTCCAGACCACGCAAGGCTTTCTGCAACGATTCCTGGAAAGTACGGCCAATCGCCATCACCTCACCCACCGACTTCATCTGCGTCGTCAGGCGGTTATCGGCCATCGGGAATTTTTCGAAGGCAAAACGCGGCACCTTGGTGACCACATAGTCAATCGACGGCTCGAACGAGGCCGGAGTCTTGCCACCGGTAATTTCGTTGGCCAGCTCATCCAGCGTATAACCCACGGCCAACTTGGCCGCGATCTTGGCGATCGGGAAGCCGGTGGCCTTGGAGGCCAGCGCCGACGAACGCGACACGCGCGGGTTCATCTCAATGACAACCATGCGGCCATCGTCCGGATTGATCGAAAACTGCACGTTCGAACCACCGGTATCCACGCCAATCTCACGCAGCACGGCGATCGAGGCGTTACGCATGATCTGGTATTCCTTGTCCGTCAGCGTCTGTGCCGGCGCCACGGTGATCGAGTCACCGGTATGGACACCCATCGGATCCAGGTTTTCGATCGAGCAGATGATGATGCAGTTGTCCTTACGGTCACGCACCACTTCCATTTCGTATTCTTTCCAACCCAGCAGCGATTCTTCAATCAGCAGCTCACTGGTCGGCGAGGCTTCGAGACCGCGTTTGCAGATCGTCTCGAACTCTTCCATGTTGTAGGCAATACCACCGCCCGTACCACCCAGCGTAAACGACGGGCGGATGATGGTCGGGAAGCCGATACCGGCCTGCACCTGATACGCCTCTTCCATCGAGTGGGCAATCGCCGAACGGGCCGAGCCCAGGCCGATCTTGTTCATGGCCTGTTTGAACTTCTCGCGGTCTTCGGCTTTGTCGATGGCTTCGCGCGAAGCACCGATCAGCTCGACACCAAACTTCTCGAGCACACCATTGGCAGCGAGGTCCAGCGCGCAGTTCAGCGCCGTCTGACCACCCATGGTCGGCAGCAGCGCATCCGGACGCTCGGTTTCGATAATGCGGGCCACAACCTGCCAGGTAATTGGTTCGATGTAAGTGACATCGGCCATTTCCGGGTCGGTCATGATGGTGGCCGGGTTCGAGTTCACCAGAATGACTTTGTAGCCTTCTTCACGCAGGGCTTTACAAGCCTGTGCGCCGGAATAGTCGAACTCGCAGGCCTGACCGATAACGATCGGGCCGGCGCCGATAATGAGAATACTTTTAAGGTCTGTACGCTTGGGCATGGGGCACTTCTGATTATTTTGCGGAGTACTGAGACATCAGATCGATGAATCGGTCAAAAAGGTAGCTCACGTCGTGTGGGCCGGGGCTCGCTTCCGGGTGACCCTGGAACGAGAAGGCCGGCGCATCGGTCAGGGCGATGCCCTGCAGCGTGCCGTCAAACAACGACACATGCGTCACACGCACGTTGGCCGGCAGCGTTTCGGCATCGGCAGCAAAACCGTGGTTCTGGCTGGTAATCAGCACCTGGCCGGTATCCACATCCTTCACCGGATGGTTGGCACCATGGTGGCCGAACTTCATCTTCGCGGTCTTGGCGCCAGCGGCCAGTGCCAGCAACTGGTGGCCGAGGCAGATGCCGTAAACAGGCTTCTTCACCGCCAGGAATTCGCGAATCGCGGCAATCGCGTAATCGCAAGGTTCGGGGTCGCCCGGGCCGTTGGACAGGAACACGCCGTCCGGATTCATGGCCAGCACGTCAGCGGCCGGGGTTTGGGCCGGAACGACGGTCACATCACAGCCACGCTCGGCCAGCATGCGCAGAATATTGCGCTTGACACCGAAATCATAAGCCACCACTTTGAAACGCGGCGTTGGGCCAGTCACATAGCCCTTGAGCGTCCACTCGCCCTGGCTCCAGGCATAAGGCTTATCAACCGTCACTTCCTTGGCCAGATCCATACCCGCCAGACCCGGGA
>CAYLWV010000055.1:0-11273 GCA_964387485.1 uncultured Dechloromonas sp.
GCCGATCTGGCGGATCTGATTGAAACGATTGCCGAAATGCCGGAGATTGAGCGCATCCGGTATACGACGTCGCATCCGCGCGAAATGACGCAGAAGCTCATCGATATGTACGCCCGCGTACCGAAACTGGTCTCGCATCTGCATCTGCCCGTGCAGGCCGGTTCGGACCGCGTGCTGATGGCCATGAAACGTGGCTACACGGCGCTGGAATACAAGTCGGTGATCCGCAAACTGCGTGCAGCGCGGCCGGATCTGTCGCTGTCGTCGGATTTCATTGTCGGCTTCCCTGGCGAAACGGCCGAAGACTTCGAGAAGACGATGGCGCTCATTGAGGAGATCGGTTTCGACAACTCCTTCAGCTTTGTCTACAGCAGCCGCCCGGGCACGCCAGCCGCCGAGCTGACCGATGACACTCCGCATGAGCTGAAGATCGAACGCTTAATGCGCTTGCAGGCACGCATTGAGGAGCAGGCTCAAGCCATCAGCCAGAGTATGGTGGGCTCGGTGCAGCGCGTTCTGGTGGAAGGCCTGTCGCGGAAAGACGTCAACGAGGTCGCCGGACGGACAGATAACAACCGGATTGTTAATTTTGTGGGGAACCCCCGCTTGATTCACCAGTTTGTGGACGTACTTATCGTGGAGTCGTTGCCGCACTCCCTACGCGGCGACATTGTTGTCAAAGACTAAGGTCTTGAAGGAATCGCCACGTATGAGTACACGCACACTCGAGTTTTCGCTGGAGCCAGTGGACAACCACCTGCTGGCCAGCCTTTGCGGCCCACTGGACGAAAATCTGCGTCAGATTGAGCAGTGCTTTGATGTCACCGTAGCCCGTCGTAGTGCGCATTTCCGCATTCAGGGCACGGGCAGTAGCCGGGAGCGTGCCGCCAAGGCACTCCGCTTTTTCTATGAACTGGCGGGCAACAGCAAAGCACCGCTCAGCGTGGACGATATCCAGCTCGGTCTGATCGAATTACGCCAGGATCCGGCCCTGATGCCGGCCGCCGCACCCCGCGAAGATGCCGATCTGGGCGTGGGCGATGCACCGGTGTTATTAACCAAACGGGCCGATCTGCATGGTCGTACGCCCCGCCAGGTGGAATACCTGAAGAACATTCAGGCCCATGATATTACCTTCGGCATTGGCCCCGCTGGTACCGGCAAAACCTTTCTGGCCGTGGCCTGTGCCGTGGACGCCTTTGAACGCGAGCACGTGCAGCGCATTATTCTGACGCGCCCGGCCGTTGAAGCCGGTGAACGCCTGGGCTTTTTGCCCGGTGATCTGTCCCAGAAGGTTGATCCCTATCTGCGCCCGCTGTACGACGCGCTCTACGATCTGATGGGTTTTGAGAAAGTCACCAAACTCTTCGAAAAGGGCATGCTGGAAGTCGCGCCCCTCGCCTTTATGCGTGGTCGTACACTGAACAATGCCTTCATCATTCTGGATGAAGCCCAGAATACCTCCCCCGAGCAGATGAAAATGTTCCTGACCCGGATCGGCATTGGCGCCAAAGCGGTGATTACCGGCGACCCGACCCAGGTGGATCTGCCGCGCGGCCAAAAGAGCGGCCTGGCCGAAGCAACGGGCATTCTGCGCGATGTGCGCGGTATCGGCGTCACCTATTTCGGTAAGGAAGACGTCGTCCGCCACCCCCTGGTGGCCCGCATTGTGGCAGCTTACGAGGCCCACCAGGCAAAAACCACCGAGAATGCTTAAAACTTAACAAAACCCAGGTAAGCTACGAGCACCATGAGCCCTATCGAACCCTCTGCCGGCAGTGCCGTTAAGCGCGCCAAACGTCTGGACCTGACGGTGCAACTGGTATGCACCGACGAGCTGCGCAAGCAGATTCCGGATCGCGCGCTGTTACGCAAGTGGGCCAAGGCCGTCTACGGTGATGCCGCCACGATCACCATGCGCTTCGTGGATGACGAAGAGAGTCAGCATCTGAACGACACTTACCGCGGCAAAAACAAGCCAACGAATGTGCTCTCTTTTCCTTATGAAGACGATCCGCTGATGGGTGACATTGTCTTCTGTCCGAGCGTGATTGTCCGCGAGGCACAGGAGCAAGGTAAAACGGTCTCCGCCCACATGGCCCATCTGGTCGTGCATGGTGTCTTACACCTAATGGGGTACGACCATCTGAATGACCGCGATGCCAAGGAAATGGAATCGCTTGAAACCGAAATTCTGGCTGATTTGGGCTTTGCCGACCCGTACGCTTAAGCTCTGATGGACCCCTCCCCTACACCCGCCCGGGCGACCCCGGGCAATAGCCTAACCCAACTGATCGACCGTTTTTCCACGATGCTCCTGCGGGAGCCGGATGATCGCAGCGAGCTGCTCAAGCTGCTGCACGGTGCGCATGAGCGCAACCTGGTCGATGCGGAAGCCCTGACGATTATCGAAGGCGCCATCACGGTGGCCGAAATGACGGTGCGTGACATCATGGTGCCGCGCCAGCAGATACATACCGTCTCGGCCGATCAACCCCTGCCACAAACGATTCGCAAGGTCATCGACTCAGGCCACTCCCGGCTACCGGTCATCGGCGAGGACGACGACGATGTCCGCGGCATTTTGTTGGCAAAGGATTTACTCCGCTCTATCGGCAATCCGAACTTCCGTCTGGAAGACTGGCTGCGCCCGGCGATGTTTATCCCGGAATCCAAACCGCTGAATGTCCTGCTACGCGAATTCCGCATCAGTCATACGCATATGGCGCTGGTGATTGATGAGTTTGGAAGTCTGGCCGGCCTGGTGACCATCGAAGACGTGCTGGAAGAGATCGTCGGCGAAATCGAAGACGAACACGACCAGGCGCAACTGGACACCGACATTCAGCTGGATGCCAGCGGGCGCTATCGGGTCAAGGCACAAACGCCGGTTGATCGTTTTAACGACGCCTTTGACTGTCAATTTGACGATCAAGTTGCTCATACGGTGGGCGGCCAGATCGTTCACTACCTGGGGCGAGTCCCGCGCCGTAACGAAAGCATCGAACTGAATGGCCTGCTCTTTCGGGTGATCCGCGCGGATAACCGTCGCCTGTACAGCCTGATGGTCGAAGTCCTCGAGCAACCCACGAGTAACGACCAGGCCCCACAGGAAGACCTCCACAACGGAGATGATGCCTGATGCGCTGGAAGCCTGACTTCCGACGCATGTCGCCTTATGCCCAGGCCATCGGATGGGGGTTTCTGGGTGTCGCTGCCTTTGCCCCCTTCTCGCTCTGGCCTCTTGGCATGATCTGCTGGGCCGCGCTGTATCTGCTATTGCGCAACGCCCAAACCAAACGTCAGGCGGCTGGCATCGGTTTCAGCTTTGGTCTCAGCCAGTTTCTGGCCGGCATTTCATGGGTTTATGTCAGCATGCACGATATTGGTGGCATGCCCATACTGCTGGCGCTCACGGCAACCCTACTCTTTGCGGCCTATCTGGCCATGTACCCGATGCTGGCCGCGCTCTGCTTCCGGCTCTGCAATGGCGCCCAGCACAGCACGCAAAGCCCTACGTCGGCGCAGATCGCCCGTCCGGATGCCGGGCTGGCGCGCCCCTTGTTATTTGCCGCCAGCTGGCTACTGGCCGAGTGGCTGCGCGGCACGGTGTTCACCGGCTTCCCCTGGCTGAACCTGGGCTATACCCAGGCTCCGCCCAGCCCTTTGGCCGGCTTCGCGCCGATAGTTGGCGCTTACGGCTTGAGCTTCATCACCGCCTGGTTGGCTGGCGTGTGTGCCGAGCTCTGGATCCGTCTGCGCAATGCCGGCTGGCACTGGTCTGCTTCGGTCACCCCGCAATCGGCCATCATTGCAGTGCTGTTCACCAGTGGCGCGCTGTTACATCAGGTACCCTGGACTCAACCTGAAGGCACACCCCTCAAGGTGTCACTCCTTCAGGGTAACGTACCGCAATCGATGAAGTGGCAGCCCGAGCAATATGTCCAGACCTTGCTGACGTACTTCCAGCTGGCCCGCAATAACCCGGCCACGCTGATCGTCTTGCCGGAAACGGCGATTCCATCCCTGCTTTCCGAAGCACCCGCCGAGTTCCTACAAGACCTGCAACGCATCGGGCAGGAACAGCGCGGCAACATTCTGATGGGGGTGCCTACCGGTGAAAACAATCCGGCGACGCCCACCCAGAACTGGTACGCCAACAGCGCGGTATCGATGGGCGTCGATCCACTCCAGGTCTATAACAAAGTGCATCTGGTGCCCTTTGGTGAGATCACTCCGCCTGGATTCGGCTGGTTCCTGAAAAAAATCAATATGCCGCTGCCCAACTTTACAGCGGGCGAAACTGATCAACCCCTCATGCAGCTGAACCACCAGAAGATTGCCGTGAATATCTGTTATGAAGATATTTTCGGGGCGGCCATCGCCCAACGCGCGGATGAGGCCTCGCTGATGGTCAACATGTCGAATACCGCCTGGTTCGGCGATTCGCTGGCGCAGCCCCAACACCTACAGATCGCCCAGATCCGCGCCTTGGAAAACGGCCGCCCGATGCTGCGCGCCACGAATACGGGCATGACGGCGGTGATTGCCCCGAACGGTGAGCGCCAGGCCGTACTGGCTGCTTTTACCCGCAACGCGCTGGTTACCAGCGTTCAGGGCATGAGCGGCCGGACGCCCTATCAACGCTGGTTTGATGTCCCGACTCTGGTGCTGTCGCTCGTTTTACTGGGCTGGGGCCTGCTAACCCGCAGGCAACGCCGCGCCTGAGGCGCTTAATTCGGCGATTCCTACTGCTCTGTCGCTAAAAAACCCGTAAAATCTGGGGTTTCTGTCGGACGCGATGGTGCGTCCGCTGCTTTAGAGATGGAATGCAAAACATGCTGACCTTTCAGGACGTTATCCTGCGTTTGCAGGAATTCTGGAACCGCCAGGGCTGTGTCCTGCTGCAACCCTACGATATCGAAGTCGGTGCCGGTACCTTCCACACCGCCACCTTCCTGCGTGCCATTGGTCCGGAGCCCTGGAACGCCGCTTATGTACAGCCCTCGCGCCGTCCGAAAGATGGTCGCTACGGTGAAAACCCGAACCGCCTGCAACATTACTATCAGTACCAGGTCGTCCTGAAGCCCTCGCCCGCTAACATCATGGATCTGTACATCGATTCGTTGCG
Organism: uncultured Dechloromonas sp.; assembly: GCA_964387485.1. GTDB lineage: Bacteria > Pseudomonadota > Gammaproteobacteria > Burkholderiales > Rhodocyclaceae > Fluviibacter. The sequence continues at coordinate 5,132 of CAYLWV010000055.1, forward strand.
CGCACTAGGCATCAATACCGAAGAACACGACATCCGCTTTGTGGAAGACGACTGGGAGTCGCCGACACTGGGGGCCTGGGGCCTGGGTTGGGAAGTCTGGTTGGACGGCATGGAAGTGACGCAGTTCACCTACTTCCAGGAAGTCGGCTCGCTAACCTGTAAACCGGTGCTGGGTGAAATCACCTATGGTCTGGAGCGTCTGGCCATGTACCTGCAGGGCGTGGAAAACGTCTACGACCTGGTCTGGGCCAAGAATGGCGACAACATCGTGACCTATGGCGATGTGTTCCACCAGAATGAGGTAGAACAATCGACCTACAACTTTGAGCACGCGCAGGTGGAGATGCTCTTCCGTCACTTTTCCGATCACGAAGCCGAAGCCAAGCGCCTGATGGAAATCGGTCTGCCGCTACCGGCATTCGAGCAGGTGATGAAGTGTTCGCACAATTTCAACATGCTGGACGCCCGCGGTGCCATTTCGGTGACCGAACGTGCCGCCTATATTGGCCGTGTGCGTGCGCTCGCCCGCCAGGTCGCGCAGGCGTACTACGATAGTCGTGAAGCACTCGGGTTTCCGATGTGCGGCACCCCGATTCAGAAGGAGGCTGTGTGATGTCCAGGACTGCACCGCTACTCATTGAGCTACTGACCGAAGAGCTGCCGCCGAAGGCACTGGCACGCTTCGGCGAAGTGTTTTCTGCCGGCGTCTTCGCCGGCCTAGCGCAGAAGAAACTGGTCGCCGACAATGTGGCCTACCAATGGTTTGCCACGCCACGTCGTCTGGCCGTGCTGATTCCCGATGTCCTGTCGGTTGCCCCCGATCAGGAAGTGGAAGAGAAGCTCATGCCGGTGAGCGTGGCGCTGGGGGCCGACGGCAAACCGTCGCCTGCCCTGCTCAAGAAGCTTGAAGCCAAGGGCATTGCCACCAGCGAGCTGCCGAAGTTTACCCAGCGCCTGGACGGTAAGTCCGAAACCTTCTTCTACACCATGCAGGTCAATGGCGCACCCTTGGCCGATGTGCTGAGCGGCATTGTGACTGACGCGCTGAAAAAGCTGCCGATTCCGAAGATGATGCGCTGGGGCGATTCGGATGTTCAATTTGTCCGTCCCGTGCATGGACTAATTCAACTGCACGGCGATCAACTGGTACCGGGTAACGTGCTCGGCCTGCAGTCTCGTCAGCAAACCTTGGGCCATCGCTTCCTGTCACAAGGGCTGATCACGATTTCAAACGCAGACGCTTACGCTGAAACCCTCCGCAACGAAGGCAAGGTGGTGGCCGATTATGCCGAACGCCGCGGCACCATTGGCGCCCAACTGGCCGCCAAGGCGCAGGCGCTGGGCGCCCAGATCAACCAGGCCGAAGGCTTACTTGATGAAGTCACCGCCCTGGTCGAGTGGCCGGTGATCTATGTTGGCGAGTTCGAACCGGAATTCCTGGAAGTCCCGCAGGAATGCCTGATCCTGACGATGCAGCAGAACCAGAAATACTTCCCGCTGCTCGATGCGACCGGCAAGCTGCGCAATCAGTTCCTGATTGTCTCAAATATGCAGGTGGCTGACCCGAAGCACATCATCGGCGGCAACCAGCGTGTGGTTCGCCCGCGTCTGTCGGACGCCCGCTTCTTCTTCACCCAGGACCGCAAGGAACCGCTGGCTTCACGCATCGCCAAGCTGGGCAACGTGGTTTATCACAATAAACTAGGCACGCAACTGGATCGTCTGCTGCGTGTACAGAACCTGGCCACGCAAATTGGCAACGCCATCGGTGCGGATACCACGCACGTGGCGCGTGCCGCTGAGCTGGCCAAGGCCGACCTCGTCACCGATATGGTCGGCGAGTTCCCGGAGCTGCAAGGCATTATGGGCCGCTACTACGCCAAGCATGATGGCGAAGCCAGCGATGTGGCCGAAGCCATTGCCGATCATTACCGCCCGCGCTTTGCCGGTGATGAACTGCCCAGCAACAACGTCGGTTGCGCCGTGGCGCTGGCCGACAAGCTGGATACCCTGGTGGCGTTCTTCGGCATCGGCGAAAAGCCCACCGGCGACCGCGACCCCTTCGGTCTGCGTCGCGCCGCACTGGGCGTCCTACGTCTGCTGATGGAGCGCCAGCTACCGCTGGAGTTACCGCAACTGATCTCATGGTCGGCCGGCACCTTCCCGGCAGGGACCCTGCAAGCCGATTTCGAACCGGCGCTGCTCGGCTTCATTACGGATCGCCTGCGCAACCTACTCAAGGATCAGGGGGAGCCGCAAGATGTGGTGGAAGCCGTACTCGGCATCAACCCGGCCCGCATCGACCGTATTCCCGCCCGCCTAGCGGCTGTTCGCGAATTCTCGGCACAGCCGGATGCCCTGGCCCTGGCCGCCGCCAACAAACGAATCGGCAACCTGCTGAAAAAGGTGGACAACATGGCGGCACTAGGTGCACCGAGCAGTACGCTGCTGACCGAAGCCCCGGAAAAAGCCCTGTTCGACCAGGTCACTGCCCTGGCCCCGACTATTGACGAGGCCATGCGCGCCGAAGCCTATACGGATGCCCTGATGGCACTGGCTCAGGTGCGCGCCAGCGTCGATGCCTTCTTTGAAGACGTGATGGTGATGGCAGAAGACGCCCAGGTTCGCCAGAACCGTCTGGCACTACTCAAGGCACTGTCGGACCAGATGAACGCCGTGGCGGACATCGCCCGCCTCGCCGTCTAAAGAGACCATCATGAAGCTGATTATTCTCGATCGGGATGGTGTCATCAACGTCGATTCGGCGCTGTACATCAAATCCCCCGCCGAATGGAAACCGATCGAGGGCAGCCTTGAGGCGATCGCCCGTCTGAACCAATCCGGCTACCGCGTCGTGGTCGCGACCAACCAATCCGGTATCGGCCGTGGCCTGTTCGACATGGATACGCTGAACGCCATGCACGAGAAAATGCACAAGTGCCTGGCGGCCGTCGGTGGTCGGGTCGATGCCATTTTCTACTGCCCGCACACGGCCGATGAGAAATGCGACTGTCGCAAGCCCCAGCCCGGCATGTTCGAACGCATCGCCAAGGTCTACAACATGGACCTGAGCGGCATACCGACCATCGGTGATTCGCTGCGCGATCTGCAGGCCGGCAGTGCTGCCGGCTGTACACCCATGCTGGTGCGCACTGGCAAAGGCGAAAAGACCGAAGCGGAAGGCAACCTGCCGCCGGGAACAACCATTCACAACAACCTGGCCGCTGCCGTGGATGCCCTGCTGGGCAAAGCCGGTAAGAAGGACTAAGCACGCTGTATGACCGTGCTCCGCTCGGCGCTGTTCTCCCTGCTGCTAACTGTCTGGACCATCTTCTGCGGCACACTGGTGCTGTGCACCTACATCCTGCCCGAAAGCCCCCGTTTCCGCAGTTGCTATGCCGTTTGCCAGATGTGGCGTTACGGTTTCATGGGCATGTGTCATCTGATTCTGGGTTTTCGCTACGAGATTCAGGGGCGGGAAAATATTCTGCACGCACCCGCCATTTATCTAGCCAAACATCAGTCGGCCTGGGAAACTGTGGCCCTGCAGATCTGGACGCCACCGGCCGTGTTTGTCCTCAAGCGGGAACTGCTGCACATCCCGTTTTTCGGCTGGGCCTTGTGGGGCCTGCGCATGATCTGGATCGACCGCAGCGCCGGCAAAGCCGCGCTGGATAAAATCGTGACCCAGGGGCGACAGCGTCTCAACGAAGGCTTATCGATCATCATCTTCCCGGAAGGGACGCGCGTCGCGCCGGGCAAAATGGGCAAATTCAAAGCGGGTGGCGCTCATCTGGCCAGCCACACCGGCGCGCCCGTCGTCCCCGTGGCGCACAATGCCGGCGAACTCTGGCCGCGAAATGCTTTTGTCAAAAAACCGGGCAAGATTACCGTCCGCTTTGGGCCACCGATTGATCCGACCGGCCTGAGCGAAAGTGAACTGAACGCCCGCGTGGAAACCTGGATCCGTGAGGCCATGTGTGAACTTCCTCCGGCTATTCAGCGCTAAAGCGGCCCCGGTCAAACCGTCAACCGCTGACGAACAGCCACGGCGCATCACGCTCTCCGACAGGATCGTGCCATATACGATTCACCGAGGTCAGCGGCGACGCCTGAGCCTGACGGTTGACCACCGGGGGCTCCGTGTTCTGGGCCCCATGAGCCTGACCATCCGTCAGGCGGAATCCATGCTGCTGGCGCACGAGACCTGGGTATTGCGCAAACTGGATGCCTGGCGAACGGAGCGACTGCGTCGGGACTGGCGGATTTCCGGCAATGATCCCTTACTGCTTTTGGGCGAAAACCACGCAGTCAGCCTTGTGCCCCATGCAGCGCGCAGCATCCGTATTGAAAGATCGGCAGCACTGATTCGGCTTCATACCCGAATGCCCGCTGATGACCTTATCAATCATCGGGCACTCGTCCAATGGCTACGGCTGGAAGCCATGCAATGCTTCGAAGCGCGCGTCACACACTATGCGAGCCGCCTGGGCGTTGCCATGCCACCGCTTTCCTTATCCCAGGCACGTACCCGCTGGGGAAGCTGCACCAGTGCCGGCCATATTCGCCTCAATTGGCGGCTGATCCACCTGCCTCTGCCCTTGATCGATTATGTCGTCGCCCACGAACTCGCACACTTGCTCGAAATGAACCATAGCCCGCGCTTCTGGGCTGTCGTGGAAAGTATCTACCCCAATAGCCAGGCAGCACGCAAAACCCTACGCCAACAGGTGAGCGCCCTACCGGAAATTCCGACCCGGTAATCTGTAACGCAACCTGGCAACGGTGCGCTCATTGATCACCGGCCACGATCTCAAGACTGCTGCGTTTCATCCAGGCTGGCCACGATGTCTTCGCGCACGATATTAATGGCCGCACGCAGATCGTAATAGGCATTCCGGTTGCCCGTCGGCACCCATAGCGCTCGTACTTTGTCTTTAAGACTATCCAGCCGGCCCAGTAAATCCTCAGTAATCGGGGCATCGGCTTCGCGACGCAACACCATCTCGTTCTCAATCAGTCGCAACGCGTCGTAACAGGACTCCATGCTCAACACCGCATGTGTCTTGCGGTAGCTGGGCAGAAAGCTCATGAGCGGTATCACAATCGCACCAATCGCCAACAAGTAGAACCAGACCTCATCAAACAGGCTGGCCACCCAGTAAGGCGCATAATTCCAGAGAAAAGGAGAGCCTTCCTTGAAGAAGCGTCTCGCAACATCACTTTCCGGAATACGGGTGTCCATATAAGTCGGAAACTTACCGTGCGTAAAGTACGACACACGCTTTCGCTCGAATTCCTCGGTCGCTTCCAGAAACAATAGCTGATGTGCGGGATGAAGCTGATCCGTGGTCAGGACATCCAGCGTTGTGGCGATCATATGGGTATCGCTCACAGGATTTGCCGGATGAAGACTAATCGCACCCGCCGGTAGCACCACCGGGTCCAGATACTGAAAACGCTTGGCGTAAGCCTCCGCCAGTTTAAAGCTGTACAACCGGACGCCCGGAATCTTCGCAACGTCATGAAGATTATGAGACTCCATACTGGCGACCAGGAACAGCGCATCAATTTTGTGAGCCTTGAATGCCTCCACCGACTCATGGGTATCCATGGCCAGCAAACCGTGGGCACCTGAATCAATGCCTTGCGCCTCCAGCACGGACAACGCCAAACTCCGGGTACTGCTACCCGGCACATTGATTGATGTCTTGCGCGTCGCCAGCAGCGCGTTAAGATCCGCCGGCGTTTCGTCTCCATAATAAAACAGCCACAATGGCTGATAGGCGATGGACCCCAAAGAGAGCAAGTGCTCGGACTCGGCAGGCAGCGGCAAACCCCCTTGGGTAAAGCTGGCATTCACCTTGCCCTCCGCCAAGAGCTGCAGGTTCTCTTCCGCGCCATGTGTTGGCACCAGTTTCAGGTCGACACCATGCTTTTTGAAGTACTCACGGTACTTGTGCCCGACAACATCGGCGGTGGAGTTCGGTTGTCCGGTTGCAACAGTTACCGTATGTGGCGGCAAAGGGCGGGCGATATAAAGCGTCACCGCAATCAATAATAGACTGGGCAAGATATACAACCAGTTACTCTGCAGGAATGACCAGAAGGCCAGCAGTTCTTCAACCACCACGGTTCGGAA
>CAYLWV010000056.1:0-9703 GCA_964387485.1 uncultured Dechloromonas sp.
CCGAAGTTCGTCGAGACCTTCCTCGACAAGCTGGCCAACTGGAAATTTGCTGAAGCCAACTTCGCCTGATCTTCAGTGCCCCGTTTAAAAAACCGGCTCCGGCCGGTTTTTTTATTGATGCGGGACATACCGCTCGCATACTTTCTAGCGGAGCTGAATCTTTTGACCGAAAAAAAACGGAGGTATCCCACTTGATACCTCTGAGCGGTCCTATCAGTTTGTGGTGGTTGTCGTCGTTGGGGTCCGAATCTGATCCCTGTCACGCGTACGAATTGGCTCTTGCCCCGGGTTTTGGCTTGGGTCACGGGTTTGCGTGCGGGTCTGGTCGCCCTGGCCCTGCCCCTGTCCCTGACTACCGCCCTGGCGCTTCATCTGGCTTTGGCCGCCTTGCCCGTTACCCATGCTCGTGCCGCTGCCATAATAACCTCCGCCGCTACCGCCCATGCCCCCTCCGCCACCACCCCCGGGACCTCGAGCTTCAGCAATGCCCGAGATCAACAAGGCTGTTGCGGCCGCCAGCAGTGACATTGTTTTCAGTGCTTTCATTTTATTGCTCCTTTTCTATCTTCGATTGAAGTTTGCTGCTACTGCTCACGCTACAGGGGCTGCTTCATTAATCTCAGGCATCACGGGTAACAAGAAAGATGCTCTGGCAGAAGAGTTCCTGATTGGTACTCTCGATGTAATTCTTCCTGTCTGTGAAATCCTTTCGTGATGATTCATCAGTTTTTCGGGTAGTAGTCGTAGCCGCTACCCAATGACTGGAACAGACTAACAAGGTGTGCCAGTTGATTTTGCTTTGCGGCGTTCAGTGACAGATTGCTCTCGATCCGTTTGATTTCCGCTTCGTGCCGGGCACGAACATCAGCCATTCCAGCCTGGTATCGGGCTAGAGAAATTTGTGATTCTCGGCGCTGAGCCAATGTGGCCGCCATCCATTCTTCATAGTTCGCATTGGCAAATTGCATCCCGGTTAATTGATTGTCAACGTCAGCAAACACGGAAATGACGGCTTGTTGATAATTGACATAGGCCGCTTTCTGATCGGCTTTGGCGGTTGTGATGGCCGAATATTTCTGAGGATTTAATACATCTACCGTGATTGATCCATTGGCCATCCAGGCGCCACCGGTAGATGAAAAGAGGTTGGTCAGCATCATGGAAGCTCCTCCAAGAAGGCCCGTGATGGAAATACTCGGAAAGAATGCTGCATTGGCAAGACTGACTTGCGCACCAGCTCTTATCAGAGCGCTCTCTGCCATTTTCATATCCGGGCGATCTTTAAGAACGGACGCGGGAAGCGCCTTCGGAATCAAATGAACCGGATCAATCTCCATAGGGTCACGCGATGTGTTCAGTGCACCGACCGATTTACCCATCAATAGATGGAGAGCATTCTCAAGGCTTGATATCTCTTCGAGATAACGGTTTCTTTGAGTGTTCGCTTGCCTGAGCCGACCATCAACCTGTTCGATAGCGGATCCATCGGCGGATCCACTGGAAAATCGTACCGAGCTGGCCGTCCTATTCTTCTTCAACAGATCGATCAGATGCTCTTGCAGAGCCAAATTCCGCCTTGCAATAATCAGATTCAAATAGCCTGCGGTGGCCTGACCGATCAGAACCACTCGCGTTGACTGATATGCCGCTTTTTGCGTCTCCAGACTTGCCTGTGCAATTTTTGTCTGGTTTATTACCTCAAAGATATTCAGCGAGTACGCTGGGGTAAATCCTGCATAGGCAACGCTGAATCGGCCCAGTCCATTATTCAGCGAGCTAGATTGGCTCAAGCTGCCCCGTGGTTGATATGACGTATCGATTCCTCCGGCCCCTATGCCGCCGGCTTGAACACCCAGTGTCGGCATCCATGCATACTGCGCGGCCTTGAGTTGGGACTGGGCTTTTTCAATATTTGCCAATGCGACTTCCAGATCCCTATTGGACGTCAATACTTCATCAACAATGCTGTCCAGCTGAGGATCATTAAGCTGTTTCCACCAGGGGGTGCCAGCAAGTGTCTGATCCATTTCAGAGAGGGTTGTGCCGTTACGTGTCGCCGGAGGAAAATCATATTCGGGTAAATTTTCGTTAGGCAACAGACTGCACCCCGCCAGCATTAGGATGAAGGCGATATTCAGAGCATTTCGTGAAAATCTGATAGCCATATGCATTAGTCGAGTGTCTTGTTGAATTTTTTACTGGCAATTGCAATCAATATGGTCGCGATCAGGCAGAGAATGAGGATGTCGGGCAGCAATGCCATGACGCCGCTGGCCTTAAGCAAAACACCGCGCGTGATACGCATGAAGTAGGTCATGGGCAATAGCGATCCGATCACTCTTGCCCATCCCGGCATTCCGTAAAAAGTGAACACGTATCCTGTTAGAAACATCGATGGCAGCTGAAAAAAGATGCTCAGCTGCATGGCCTGCATCGCAGTTTTGGCAAAGGTCGAAAAAATCATGCCCACCATCAGGCTGGCGATGATGAATGGAGCGCTGGCTACGTAAAGCAAGAACAGACTGCCTTCCACAGGCAGATCAATGAGCAGTTTTCCGAGAACCAGTATGGTGGTTAATTGCGCGTAACCCAGGGAAACATAGGGAACAATTTTTCCTATGATGATTTCTGCCGGCTTGAGAGGCGTTGTTAATAAAAGCTCCATGGTTCCCGACTCTCGCTCGGAGGTGATCGCAGTCGAAGTAATCATCACCATGGTGAGTGTCAAAAGCACTCCGATCAGGCCTGGCACGATGTCAAACGCACTATTATTCGTTTCGTTATAAATCTGGTGCACGTTAAGGCTTATGCCTCTTTCGTGGCTCGGCAATACGCGCAGACCTCGATTTGCGAAATCCAGAACAACCCTGTCAATCAGGGGCTGCAAGTGATTAACTGCACTCAAGCTATTGCCAGGATCGGAGCCATCGACCTCGACGAGAATTTGTGGGTTCTTGCCACGGATAAAATTAGCTGTGAAGCTCGCCGGAAAGGTGATCACATAAGTCAGGCTACCGTTCGAAAGCCCTTTCTCAGCAGATAATTCACTGGCATTGGGCTCCACGAGCTTGAAGTATCCGGATGCTTCCATGCTGGCCACGATCGAACGTGTTAATGGGCTGTGATCGTAGTTAATAATTGCTGTCGGCAGGTTCTTCGGATCCAGTTTGATCGCGAATCCGAAGATCATCAGCATCATCACAGGCAACAGAATCAATAGTGCAATGGTGCCGCGATCTCGTCGAATAAGCGTAAATTCCTTATGCATCAATCCCAAGATGCGGCGGGACGAGAAGCCTCTCTTTGAAAAATATTCCATGATCTTAAGAGATCAGCCCCACAAAAACCTCCTCGAAGGTGGGAACTGCGCTTTCGAATTTGGCATTGGGAAAACCCAGGGCTATCTGTTTAAGTATTTCGCCGTCTCTCGATGAGACTCTCAGCTGATTATTGATAAAGCTAGTCATCACACGGGGATATGAATGCTCGATTGCGTTCGCGAGATCTGCCTGCATTCGGCGGTCACTCTGGCTGACCAAGCTCTCGATCTGAGAGAACGGGATGATGCCGGAGGTGCTCCCCGTATAGAGCAGGTTGCCCATGTGGATATATGCCAGATTGGTACATTTCTCTGCCTCATCCATATAGTGCGTGGTTACGAGGATGGTTGTTCCCTTTCTGATAGCAATGTCGTGCAGATAATCCCAGAACTCTTTTCTGGCTTTGGGATCCACCCCGGCAGTCGGTTCATCAAGAAATAGGAGCTCCGGTTCATGCAACAAGCAGCTGGCCAGTGACAAACGCTGCCGCCAGCCCCCGGATAACTGCCTTGCTCTCAGGTTTCTGTAAGGCTCCAATTGCAAGTAGTCGATCAATTCGTCGACTTTGTTTTTTAGATCATGCAATTGATAAACTTCACCGATAAATTTTAGATTTTCCTCAACGGTCAATTGATCATACAAGCAGAATTTTTGCGCCATGTACCCGATGCGATCACGGATCTTGTCACTCTCTGACAAGATATCCAGATCAAGACATTTGCCAGACCCGTTCGTGGCGCTGAGTAGTCCGCAAATCATGCGAATCGTCGTTGTCTTGCCGCTACCATTCGAACCCAGAAACCCAAAAACAGACCCGCGAGCAACTTGCAGTGACAGATTGTTGACGACCGTTCTATCGCCAAATTTTTTGGTCAGATTTTGAATATTGATCGCCAGATTACTCATGGATCTGACTCACAGTGACTGGCTGACCCAGATGCATTTTTTGAAGAGTAGGGCTATCCGGACGGGCGATGATCTTAAAGACCAATTTTTTCCGTTCGTCCCGAGAAAAAATCATCGGCGGTGTGTATTCAGCCTGATTGGAAATATAGCTTATGGACGCAACATAGCTCTCAGAATTTCCATCCGTGCTGATTTTGAGCTTTTGTCCTACCTTGTAGTCACCTAGCTCCCTTTCAGCAACAAAGAAGATGACCTTCAATGAGTCTGGCGTTATGAGCGCGAGAATCGGCTGCCCCGCTTGGGTAAATTCACCAGGCATCGCGAAGGTGTCGAAGACCAAGCCTTCAGCAGGAGCAATTCCTTCTTTCTCACTTTTTTGCCATTCGGTTCTTTTTGTCAACGCCTGAGCAGCCGCAATCCTGGCATCGACACTTGCCTTTTGCTTATGCAACACCTCAAGGTTCTTTCTGGCGATTTCCAGATCATCGACACTGCTTGCATCACTCTTGCGCATGATCTGTTGGCGTTTGAGCAATGCCGCGGCGTATTTGATCTGATCTTCAAGGCCATCCCGCTCCGCTCTGAGTGCCATTGTGCTTGATTGATCGTATTCGGCACTGAGGGATTCAAAAGTTGGGTCTACCTGGAAAACTGCTTGACCAGACTGAACCGTTGAGCCTCTTTCTGCCATGAGTTTTTGCACACGCCCCGCATAGCTGCTGGACAGATACGTCATATCCGTATCAATATAGCCACTCACGTCGGTCGATGATTTGCCACATCCCGAAAGCAACAACGCACCGGCAAGTAGCAACAGGGTGTAGCGGCCGATGGTCTTTTGAATATGAGAAGAGTGGCTCATTGAATGGATAGCTTCCGTGTTGATACATTACGGTGCTGTTCGCGCCCATATCCATAGCCAGTCACTGCATGATCTGAGGTTTCCGGGGCCCTTAATACCTTTGCTTGTGCCGTATTTTCTTGATCACTGCCTGATCTTCCACCTGCCGGTATCAAGGCAACAGAAACGGCGATTGCCAGAGACAGACTCAAGGTGTATTTCCCTATTTTTTTCACGAATGACCCTCGGCCCGATATAGTTCTTACACAGGGCTTATCTTGCTAGAGGCTCGTTTCTAAAGGCTGTCAGTTGCGTAGCAGTTTGTTTCAATGTGTTTCAGCAGCCGCAAAACAGCGAATAATTCAGATTCGTCAATTAGAATGAGTCATCTTCGTGGATCTCCCAACACTAAAAGCACCGACCGTCCATTGGAGGCTAATGTGTTGTTGAAGCAATGGAACAGATTGACAAACCCCTAATTCTCGTCGTGGATGATGATCCCGCACTGCGTGATTTGCTGTGCGACTATCTCTCCATGAATGACTTTGAAGTTCTAGCCGTTCGAGATGGGCAAGAGATGAGGGCGGCGCTCACTTTGCATTCGCCCAGCATCATTGTTCTTGACCTGATGCTGCCTGGCGAAGACGGATTAGCGCTCACCCGCTATCTCAAAAGTCAGTTTCAATTACCAATTCTCATGTTGTCTGCGCGCGGCGAGGATATTGATCGAATTGTCGGCCTTGAAGTCGGTGCCGATGACTATCTTGCCAAACCGTTCAATCCAAGAGAATTGCTTGCGCGGTTAAGGGCATTACTGAGACGCTCCCCCCAGAACAGCAGCGAAAGGATGGACACACCGGCCACGTCCGTGAGGTTCGGCGACTTCAGCCTGGATCTTGCCGGCAGGCGCTTATTACGCGGAAACGAAGCGGTTCATTTAACCTCCGGGGAGTTTGATCTTCTGTCCGTGTTTATTAATCGCCCGAATCGTGTCTTGTCGCGCGATAGCCTCATTGAACTACTCAAGGGCTATGATCGTGATGCTTTTGATCGAAGCATCGATATACGCATCACCCGGTTACGACACAAAATCGAAAAAGACCCAGGCTCACCCATTCACATACGCACGGTGAGAGGTGAAGGGTACCTTTTTAACCCGGCAAACTAGGAATTCTTGATTTGGCAAGAAGCCTCGCGCGACAGAACACGCTACTTCTCGCAGTAGCCATCTTTCTGATTGAACTGATCGTTCTAGCTGCGGTAAGCTTTTTTTTGTTATTTCCCATAGCCAAACGCACTTCTGATGATCTTGCTGGTCTGATGGTATTGTCAGCACAGACCTGGGCTGAATTATCAGACAACAGAAGACTGGTGTTTGAGAAAGAACTCCTTACCAGTCATGCCATTGCATTGAATCCACAGGCCCTTGAACCAGCGGATTATCTGTGGCGCCCACCTTATTTTGATTTTCTTGAAGAAGCCTTATCTCGACGATTAGGCTTCAAGGTGCAGCTCTTCGAATCAAAGAAAGATGATCAAACATGGTTCTGGGCCAATCTACCCGCGGGTAACAAGGAAATCGCCATTGGACTGACCTCCCAGCGAATCAGCGCACAACCCTTTTCAGCGATTTTTATTTCGGTCATTTTGGGACTGGTAATGGCCTGGGTGATTGCACGGGCATTGGCCAAACGTGTCACAGCACCATTGGAAAAGTTTGATATCGCCGTTGGTCAGTTGGGGCAGGGTAAATTTCCCGAGTTACATCCCGACAATTGGCCGCGCGAACTCAGAGAGTTGGCCGAACGGTTCAACGCGATGGCAAGGCAAATTGATCATTTAATGACCGCACGCACAACGCTGCTCGCCGGGATCTCTCACGATCTTCGCACACCTCTTGCCCGTATGTTGCTTGCTCTCGAAATACTAAAAAAATCGCCAACCGAGCGGCTCATTCAACGAATTGAGGCAGATATTACGGTCATGAATAGACTGCTGAGCACAGTACTGGATCTCGCTCGTGGGCTTCAGAATGAACCGCCAACTCAAATCAATGTACTGCAACTTTTCACTGAATTGGTCGAGCACTCCGGGCATACAGATCGCATCCGCATAAGCTGCCCAGAGCCCTGCATCATGGAATTACCGGCTTTTTCCCTGCGACGTGCATTGACGAACCTGCTTGAGAATGCCCTAAGATATTCGTCCGGCCCCATCGAACTGGTCTGTGCGACGGACGATGGCATCACGGCTCATATCGGCGTTCTGGATCGCGGCCCGGGTATTCCTCCCGATCATACGGACGAGGTGCTTCAACCGTTTTACCGCCTAGAAAACTCCAGAAGCCCAACAACCGGTGGGTCCGGCTTGGGGTTGGCAATCGTTCATGAATTAGTCAAAGCAAATGGATGGAAAATTCGACTCTGCCAACGACCACAGGGCGGTTTGGCGGCATGGCTCGATATTGAAACCGTCCATAGGGCTAAATACAAAACACCTCAGTGACCTGTACCGATTGCCCGGGGTAACGCGATTGACTGTATACCGCCCGCCTCGCCCAGAGCCTAACTGCACTCTCACCTTGCAGTTGCATAGATGCCAGCCGATACAGCGGATGCCGCTTATCGAGAAATGCCCACTCCCGTTCACGCCGAACAAAACCTTGATGCGTGAAAAGCAATGACCCGAGCGCCTGACGGCCCAGTTTACGGAACATGACCGATAATGGTCCGCGTGGAACGGCAGGCAAAATAGAGTGCGCAACAACCAAGGGCAAACCATCGCCGGACGACAGGACGACTGCCCGACAAACGGCCAGCGGCAGCTTGCCCGAGCCTTCGTCATTGTAGGGTTTACCCAGCGCCTGACTCAGCACACGCACATCGACGTGGCCGTAATGACGTTGCAGACAGCGCGTCAGCGAGTGGGGTTCCATCAACCAGGGACGCAAAGAGACCGGCGGTTTAAGGGCTTTGCCCAGCGGATGCCAGTGACTGCATCGCGCCCTGCCCTGCATCCGTCTGCTGTGCGTTCGACTTTCCCGCATTGCCTGGTCTCAGTATTTGCCCTGAGGCGCACGCTCCAGACCGATGATCTGAGAGCCTGCGGTGACGCCATGACGCGTAAACCAGCCGCGATTGACTTCCAGCGCATAGGTCGCATTGCGCTCGGTGCAATGATTCGTTTCGGTCTGGGGTGCCATATCGGCGATATTGATGACCTTACCCTGCGCATCAATAAATGCCACGGACAAAGGAATTTTGGTGTTCTTCATCCACATGCAGAAATAGGCCGGTGCCGGATACGCAAACAGCATGCCCTGATTGGCCGGCATGGCAGTGCGATGCATCAGCCCCTGCGCTCGTTGTGACTGCTCACTGGCGACTTCAACTTCCAGGGCGCCCGAACCCAAAGACAGCGGGATCACCGGCAGGGTTTGAGCCGACTGCGCTGTCGTCACCAGACAAGTCGCACTCACCAGCAGGGTAAGGGTTAAACGGACAAGGTGCATCACAGGCTCCTGTTCAAGGCATCCACTGAAATCGGCATCGCCTGCCCCAAGGCCAGAGGCAACCCTTCGTTCAAGGTCAGTAAATCAATACCACCGACCGAAACGCGGACCAGTCGCAACACGGGGAAACCGACTGCGGCACACATCCGTTTGACCTGACGGTTACGACCTTCGGTCAGCGTCACCGCGATCCAGGTGGTGGGGATGGCCTTACGGAAACGGATCGGCGGATTTCGGGGCCATAGGCTACGCGCTTCAATGTCTTCCGCCAGTAATTCAACATGGCAGGCACGCGTTGGGCCGTCATTGAGGACGGGGCCGGCACGTAAGTGATCGAGCGCCGCATCGTCGGGAATACCTTCGACCTGCGCCCAGTAACACTTGGGTAACTTGTGACGCGGTTCGGCAATGCGGGCCTGTAAGGCACCGTTATCCGTGAGCAGCAACAATCCTTCACTGTCGGCATCCAGCCGTCCTGCCACCCGGAATTCTGGCAGCGACAGAAAATCCGACAGCCCCTGCCAGCGCCCTTCCGGCGTGAACTGGGAGACCACCCCATACGGTTTATTGAATGCCACCAGCGCCAAAACTGTTTCCGTTCTGCTCATCCATCAATAAAAAGCCCTGCAGTCGAAACACCGCAGGGCTTTAATCGCTGCGCTGAGTGAACTCAGCACGGGCAGATTAAATGGCTGCGTCGTCGATCTCGCCAGTGCGGATGCGAACCACCTGATCAACCGGCAGCACAAAAATCTTGCCGTCACCGATCTTGCCGGTACGCGCCGATTTGATGATCGACTCCAGCACGGCTTCAACACGATCATCCTGCACGACAACTTCGAGGCGTACCTTCGGCAGAAAGTCGACCACGTATTCGGCACCACGATACAGCTCCGTATGGCCCTTCTGGCGACCAAAACCACGGACTTCCGTCACGGTCAGGCCGGTAACACCGATTTCGGACAGACCTTCGCGGACTTCGTCCAGTTTAAAGGGCTTGATGATGGCAACGATCTGCTTCATGAGAACTCCAGGCGGTCAAAACAAATTCTGATAGCCGATAGCTTACCACTCATCGGCGTATCGGTTGGTAATCGGATAACGCCAATCCTTACCGAATCCACG
>CAYLWV010000056.1:9803-11114 GCA_964387485.1 uncultured Dechloromonas sp.
CCGGCCATATCGCCATACAGCGTGCAATACCCCACCGCCATCTCCGATTTATTACCGGTGGTCAAGACCAGCCAGCCGCTCTTGTTCGAGAGCGCCATGAGCAGATTGCCGCGGATGCGTGCCTGCAGATTTTCTTCGGTCGTGTCGGCGGCCTTGCCGACAAAGTACGGCGCCAGCATGCTGTCGTAGGTCTGCATGGCCGGCTGGATATCAACGATGTCCCCCTGCACGCCCAGGTTGGCGCATAGTGCCCATGAGTCATCAATACTCATCTGGGCCGTATACGGCGACGGCATGATAATCGGACGCACCCGGTCGGCACCCAGTGCATCGACCGCCACACAGAGCGTGAGCGCAGAATCGATACCACCGGAGAGCCCCAGATAGGCACCCGCAAAGCTATTCTTGGCGAAGTAATCACGCACCCCAAGCACCATGGCCTCATAGATCTGTTGATTCAGTTCGGCGTGGGGTGCCAGCGGCGTCTGAGTGGACCAGAGACCCGTTGCTTCATCCAGGTCGGCATAGGCCGTGGCGGCTTCAAATTGTGGTAACTGCAGCACCGTCTGACCATCCGCCGCCATCAGGCTTGAGCCGCCATCAAAAACAAGCTCATCCTGACCACCCACAAGATTGCAATACACAATGGCCATGCCGGTTTCAGCGACACGTTGTGCCAGTACGGTCTGCCGATCCACCGTTTTATCCAGGTGGTAAGGCGATGCATTCAGCACCAATAGCACCTCGGCACCTGCCGCTTGAGCGGCTTTGGCGGGTCCCGCAAACCAGATGTCTTCACAGATCGCCAAACCGAAGCGGTGCCCGCCAAGATCAAACGTCACCGTGTCATTGCCCGGTGTGAAATAGCGTAATTCGTCAAACACTTCGTACTGGGGCAGATGCTGCTTGCGGTAGGTGCAGAGGCGCTTGCCCTGGAACAGCACACTGGCGGCGTTGTAATAGTGCGACCCAGCCTGTTCGGGGTGGCCGACCACAATGGCCATCGCCATATCGGCGGTCTGGCGCGTCAACTCGATGAGGGCCAGGTCAACAGACCGGTAAAAATCGGGACGCAGCAGCAGATCTTCCGGCGGATAACCACACAGACTCAGTTCCGGCGTCAGTAAGAGATCCGTGCCTTCGGCTTCGGCGTGCTGTGCCACTTCAACAATCCGACGGACATTGCCCGCCAGATCACCCAGGACAACATTCATCTGAGCAACTGCAATCCGCATACTGGTTTCCTGCTGTCTCATACTCACGAAATATCAAAAAAATGGCCCTGACCAGAGTCAGGGCCATTGTACGGCT
>CAYLWV010000057.1:0-11002 GCA_964387485.1 uncultured Dechloromonas sp.
AGGCTGATGCTGAAGCCCTGAAGAAGCAACTGGAAGAAGCTGGCGCCAAGGTCGAGATCAAGTAAGACCTTGTTGTCCGTGCACGTCAGGCTGGGGCTAGTGCCCCGGCCTTACGTGCTTTTGGCGTTTCTGCAGCGTACGCTGCGCAGCAGCGAAACTACGGCCTTGCGCCAATGTGGTTTTGCCGGCAAAGCCAAATGTCCTGATCTTCTGAAGATCCCGCGGATATTTGGCTTTGCCGACAGGCAGGATGGTTCACCATTTTTACCCATTGTTACGACGATGATGTCGTGACCCCACTGACTTTCTGATTGATCTAACACCGGAGCGACGATGACCTACTCATTTACCGAGAAAAAGCGCATCCGCAAGAGCTTTGCGAAGCGTGACACGGTGCTCGAGGTACCTTACCTTCTGGCCACCCAGCTCGACTCCTTCCGTGATTTCCTGCAGCAGGGAATCACCCCGGCCCAGCGTCGCCCGCAGGGCCTGCAGGCAGCTTTTTCGACGATCTTCCCGATTACGTCGCATTCGGGCAATGCCCGTCTGGAATTCGTCAGCTATAACTTGGCCGAGCCGGCCTTCGATGTGCGCGAGTGTCAACAGCGTGGTCTGACCTTCGCGTCGGCTCTGCGTGCCCGTGTACGCCTCGTGATCCTTGATCGCGATACCGGCGACATCAAGGAAGTTAAAGAGCAGGAAGTCTACATGGGTGAAATTCCGCTCATGACCGATACCGGCTCGTTCGTGATCAACGGTACCGAACGTGTGATCGTCAGCCAGTTGCATCGTTCGCCGGGCGTATTTTTTGAGCATGATCGCGGTAAGACCCACTCTTCGGGCAAGCTGCTTTTCTCGGCCCGTGTGATTCCTTATCGCGGTTCGTGGGTGGATTTCGAATTTGACCCGAAGGACACGCTGTTCTTCCGTGTTGACCGCCGTCGCAAGATGCCGGTGACGACACTGCTGCGTGCCCTCGGCATGAGTGACGAGGAGATCCTTGCGCGCTTTTTCGAGTTCGACCAGTTCTCCCTGGCTAAGAAGATTGAATTCACCCTGGTGCCGGAGCGCCTGCGTGGTGAGGTTGCCCGCTTTGATATCTGTGATAAGGCTGGCAAGGTCATCGTCCCGAAGGATAAGCGCATTACGGCGCGTCATATCCGTGAGCTGGATGCTGCTGGCCTGAAGAGCATTGTCGTACCGGAAGAGTTTCTGATCGAGCGCATCCTGGCCAAGGATGTCATCAGCCCGGAAACCGGTGAGATCATCGCTAAAGCCAACGAAGAAATCGATGGCACGCTATTGGCCAAACTGCAGGAAGCCGGTGTTGAAAGCATTCAGACGTTGTACATCAACGATCTGGATCGCGGTGCATTCATTGCCAATACGCTGCGAGCCGATGAAACGCGTGATCGCACGGCAGCGCGCGTTGCGATCTACCGCATGATGCGTCCGGGTGAACCACCGACGGAAGAAGCCGTCGAGATTCTGTTCAACGGCCTGTTCTACTCGGATGATCGTTACGATCTGTCGGGTGTTGGCCGTATGAAGTTCAACCGTCGTATGGGTCGCAGCGACATCACCGAATCCAAGGTCATGATGACCTCGTTGCCATCAAAGACGGACGAAATCGTGGCCTATCTGGCTGAGCGCAGTGGCGTCCGTGCGTCGCTGGTCGCTGATCAGCTGGCTGAAATGCAGTTTGGTGCGCGTGCCGCTGCCGAGAACCTGACCGAAGGCGAAGCCCAGGAAGTCGCCGCTAAGCTGAATGCCATGGGTGTCAAGACCGAGATCCGCGAACAGCTGACGCTGTCGCCGCGCGACCTCATCGATGCGATTGACATTCTGGTCGAGCTGCGCAATGGTCGCGGCGAAATCGATGATATCGATCACCTTGGCAACCGTCGCGTCCGTTCTGTTGGCGAACTGGCCGAGAACCAGTTCCGTGCTGGCCTGGCCCGCGTGGAACGTGCTGTCAAAGAGCGCCTGAACCAGGCTGAATCCGACAACCTGATGCCGCATGACCTGATCAATGCCAAGCCGATCTCGGCTGCGATCAAGGAGTTCTTCGGCTCCAGCCAGCTGTCGCAATTCATGGACCAGACCAACCCGCTGTCGGAAATTACCCACAAGCGCCGTGTGTCGGCCCTGGGCCCGGGTGGTCTGACGCGTGAGCGTGCCGGCTTTGAAGTCCGTGACGTCCACCCGACGCACTATGGTCGTGTGTGCCCGATCGAAACGCCGGAAGGTCCGAACATTGGTCTGATCAACTCGCTGGCGCTGTATGCGCGCGTGAACGAGTACGGCTTCATCGAAACACCGTATCGTAAAGTGGTTGATGGCCACGTCACGGCCGAAATCAACTACCTGTCGGCCATCGAAGAAGGCCAGTACGTCATCGCCCAGGCGAATGCCGAAGTCGACGCCGCTGGCAAGCTGACCGATGAGCTAGTGACCTGTCGCCATAAGGGCGAAGCCCTGCTCGAACCGGCATCGGCAGTTCAGTATATGGACGTGGCACCGTCGCAGATCGTTTCGGTCGCCGCGTCGCTGGTGCCGTTCCTCGAGCACGATGACGCCAACCGTGCACTGATGGGCGCCAACATGCAACGTCAGGCCGTGCCTTGCCTGAGCCCCGAAAAACCGGTGGTCGGCACAGGTATCGAGCGCACCGTTGCCGTTGACTCGGGTACGGCAATCGTTGCCCGCCGTGGCGGTGTGGTCGATTACGTCGATGCCGGTCGTATCGTGATTCGTGTCAACGATAACGAAGCGCTGGCCGGTGAAGTCGGTGTTGACATCTATAACCTCGTCAAATACACCCGTTCCAACCAGAACACCAACATCAACCAGCGTCCGATCGTTCGCGTCGGTGACAAGCTGGCCAAAGGTGACGTGGTCGCTGACGGTGCGTCGACCGACCTGGGCGAACTCGCCCTGGGTCAGAACATGCTCATCGCGTTCATGCCCTGGAACGGTTACAACTACGAAGACTCGATCCTGATCTCCGAGCGCGTGGTGGCAGAAGACCGCTTCACCTCGGTGCACATCGAAGAGCTGACGGTGGTTGCCCGTGATACCAAGCTGGGACCGGAAGAAATCAGCCGCGATATCCCATCGCTGGGCGAATCGCAACTGTCGCGTCTGGATGAGTCGGGTATCGTGTACATTGGCGCAGAAGTCGAGGCCGGTGACGTCCTCGTTGGCAAGGTGACCCCGAAGGGCGAAACCCAACTGACGCCAGAAGAAAAGCTGCTGCGCGCCATCTTCGGCGAAAAAGCCTCGGATGTGAAAGACACCAGTCTGCGCGTGTCTTCAGGCATCGCCGGTACGGTGATCGACGTCCAGGTCTTCACCCGTGAAGGCATCGAGCGCGATAAGCGTGCGCAGTCGATCATCGACGATCAGCTGCGTCACTACAAACTGGATCTGGCCGACCAGCTGCGTATTGTTGAGCGCGATGCCTTCGAGCGTGTGGCCCGTCTGATTATTGGTAAAGTTGCCAACGGCGGCCCGAAGAAGCTGGCCAAGGGCAGCACCATTGATCGTGCTTATCTGGATACCGTTGAGCCGCACCAGTGGTTCGATATCCGTGTTGCCGACGATGAAGTCGCCACCCAGCTGGAAGCGCTGCGCGAAGGTATCGAGCAGACCCGCAAGGGTTTCGATGCCGCGTTCGAAGAAAAGCGCAAGAAGCTGACGCAGGGCGACGAACTGCCGCCGGGTGTGCAGAAGATGGTTAAGGTCTATCTGGCCGTTAAGCGTCGTCTGCAGCCGGGTGACAAGATGGCCGGTCGTCACGGTAACAAGGGTGTGGTCTCGCGTATTGTGCCGGTGGAAGACATGCCGCACATGGCGGATGGTCGCCCCGTGGATATCGTGCTGAACCCGCTGGGTGTGCCATCCCGTATGAACGTCGGACAGGTACTCGAAACCCACCTGGGCTGGGCTGCCATGGGCTTAGGCCGTCGTATTGACGAAATGCTGCGCGCCGAGCGCAACATCCAGGAAGTGCGCCAGTTCCTCGACAAGATCTACAACCAGAGTGGCCGTGCTGCCGAGCTGAACACGCTGTCGGATGACGAAGTCATGAAGCTGGCACAGAACCTGCGCCGCGGTGTGCCGTTCGCTACCCCGGTGTTTGATGGCGCCGCCGAAGCCGAGCTGAACGCCATGCTTGATCTGGCTTACCCGGATCAGGTTGCCCGCGACTTGAAACTGACGTCGACCCGCACTCAGATCGAACTGGTCGATGGTCGCACCGGCGAAACCTTCGAACGTCCGGTCACGGTCGGCTACATGCACATCCTCAAACTGCATCACCTGGTGGATGACAAGATGCATGCCCGTTCGACCGGTCCGTACTCCCTCGTCACCCAGCAGCCGCTGGGTGGTAAGGCGCAGTTCGGTGGTCAGCGTTTCGGTGAAATGGAAGTCTGGGCGTTGGAAGCCTACGGTGCATCTCATGTGCTGCAGGAAATGCTCACGGTTAAGTCCGATGACGTCTCCGGCCGTACCAAGATGTATGAAAACATCGTTAAGGGTGATCACAAGATCGAAGCCGCTATGCCGGAATCGTTCAACGTGCTCGTCAAGGAAATCCGCTCGCTGGGTATCGACATCGACCTCGAGCGGCACTGAGACATCACTGCAACACCGGCGATGCGCTGCCGCGATAGTGGCGGCGCATCAAAAGAATCTGGATTTACTCCGTCTGGGAGAAAAGCATGAAAGCGTTACTGGATCTGTTCAAGCAGGTAGGACCGGAAGAAGAATTTGATGCGATCACCATCGGGCTGGCATCGCCCGAGAAGATTCGCTCGTGGTCCTATGGCGAGGTCAAGAAGCCTGAAACCATCAACTACCGTACGTTCAAGCCCGAGCGTGACGGCCTGTTCTGCGCCAAGATCTTTGGCCCAGTCAAAGATTACGAATGTTTGTGCGGCAAGTACAAGCGCCTCAAGCATCGTGGTGTGATCTGTGAAAAGTGTGGCGTTGAAGTCACGCTCGCTAAAGTGCGCCGTGAGCGCATGGCGCACATCGAACTGGCCAGCCCGGTTGCCCACATCTGGTTCCTGAAGTCGTTGCCGTCGCGTCTGGGTATGGTGCTCGACATGTCGCTGCGCGACATCGAACGTGTGCTGTACTTTGAAGCCTTCGTGGTCGTTAACCCGGGCATGACCCCGCTACAACGCGGTCAGATCATGACCGAAGACGATTACAACGCCAAGGTTGAAGAGTTCGGTGACGAATTCGATGCCATGATGGGCGCCGAAGGTATCCGTGAAATGCTGCGCACGCTCAACCTCGACCGTGAAGTCGAGCGTCTGCGTGAAGAGCTGGCCGCTTCCGGTTCGGAAGCCAAGAGCAAGAAGCTGACTAAGCGCCTGAAGGTGCTGGAAGCCTTCCAGCGTTCGGGTATCAAGCCGGAATGGATGATCCTCGAAGTGCTGCCGGTGCTGCCGCCAGATCTTCGCCCGCTGGTACCGCTGGACGGTGGCCGTTTTGCCACCTCCGATCTGAACGATCTGTATCGTCGCGTCATCAACCGTAACAACCGCCTGAAGCGCCTGCTCGAACTACGTGCACCGGACATCATCGTGCGTAACGAAAAGCGCATGCTGCAGGAATCAGTGGATTCGCTGCTCGACAACGGTCGCCGCGGCAAGGCCATGACTGGCGCTAACAAGCGTCCGCTGAAATCGCTGGCTGACATGATCAAGGGTAAGGGCGGCCGCTTCCGTCAGAATCTGCTGGGTAAGCGCGTCGACTACTCCGGCCGTTCGGTCATCGTGGTGGGTCCGCAGCTCAAGCTGCATCAGTGTGGCCTGCCCAAGCTGATGGCGCTGGAACTGTTCAAGCCCTTCATCTTCAACCGCCTGGAAAATATGGGCCTCTCGACCACCATCAAGCAGGCCAAGAAGATGGTGGAAAACGAAGAGCCGATCGTCTGGGATATCCTCGAAGAAGTCATTCGCGAGCACCCGGTCATGCTGAACCGTGCGCCGACCCTGCACCGTCTGGGTATCCAGGCGTTTGAGCCGGTGCTCATTGAAGGTAAGGCCATTCAGCTGCACCCGCTGGTCTGTGCCGCCTTTAACGCCGACTTCGATGGTGACCAGATGGCCGTTCACGTGCCGCTGTCGCTCGAAGCCCAGATGGAAGCCCGCACCCTGATGCTGGCCTCGAACAACGTGCTCTCGCCGGCCAACGGCCAGCCGATCATCGTGCCGTCGCAGGATATCGTGCTGGGGCTGTACTATGCGACCCGTGAGCGTATCAATGCCAAGGGCGAAGGCATGATGTTTGCCGATGTCGCCGAAGTCGAACGCGCACTGGCCCTGAAAGAAGTGGACCTGCACGCCAAGATCACGGTGCGCCTGAACGAATGGCAGCCGAAAGAATCGGGTGAGGGTTGGATTGAAGTAACCAACCGTTACAACACCACGGCCGGTCGTGCATTGCTTTCGCAGATTCTGCCGAAGGGTCTGCCGTTCAAGGCCATCGACAAGGCGCTGAAGAAGAAAGAAATCTCGAAGCTGATCGATGAGTCCTTCCGCCGTTGCGGCCTGAAGGAAACCGTCGTGTTCGCCGACAAGCTCATGCAAAACGGCTTCAAGCTTGCCACGCGCGCTGGTATCTCGTTTGCCTCTTGCGATATGCAAGTGCCTGCTGAAAAGGTTGACATCCTGAATGCAGCTCGCGAAGAGATCAAGGAGATCGAATCGCAGTACACCAACGGTCTGGTGACCGTCGGCGAACGCTACAACAAGGTCGTGGATATCTGGGGCCGTGCCGGTGACCAGGTTGCCAAGGTCATGATGGAGCGCCTGGGTAAGGAAGATGTGGTCGATGCCGAAGGCAAGACCGTCAAGCAGGAATCGTTCAACTCCATCTACATGATGGCCGACTCCGGTGCCCGTGGTTCGGCAGCCCAGATCAAGCAGCTGGCCGGTATGCGCGGCCTGATGGCCAAGCCGGATGGTTCGATTATCGAAACGCCGATCTACTCGAACTTCCGTGAAGGTCTGAACGTTCTCGAATACTTCATCTCGACACACGGTGCCCGTAAGGGTCTGGCCGATACCGCACTGAAAACCGCCAACTCGGGTTACCTGACCCGTCGTCTGGTCGATGTGACGCAGGATCTGGTCATCATCGAAGATGATTGCGGCACCGAAAACGGTTTTGTCGTGCGCGCCCTGATTGAAGGTGGTGAGGTGATCGAGCCGTTGCGTGACCGTATCCTCGGCCGTGTGACCGCCGCTGACGTGATCCATCCGGAAACCCAGGAAACGCTGGTTGAAACAGGCACAATGCTCGACGAAGATCTGTGCGATCTGATCGATCAGGCTGGTGTGGACGAAGTCAAGGTGCGTACACCGCTAACCTGTGATACCCGCTACGGCCTGTGCGCCAAATGCTACGGCCGTGATCTGGGTCGCGGCTCGATGGTGAACGCCGGCGAAGCGGTAGGCGTGATCGCTGCGCAGTCGATTGGTGAACCGGGTACTCAGCTGACCATGCGTACCTTCCACGTTGGTGGTGCCGCATCGCGAGCTGCAGTTGCCTCGACCGTTGAAAACAAGAGTGCCGGTGTGGTCCGTTTCTCGGCCCTCATGCGCTATGTGACTAACGCCCGCGGCGAAAAGATCGTTATTACGCGTTCGGGCGAAGTGCTGATTACGACCGAACATGGTCAGGAGCGCGAGCGTCACAAGGTGCCGTACGGCGCCACCCTGATGGTGTCCGATGGTGATGTCATCAAGGCTGGCACCAAGCTGGCGAACTGGGATCCGCATACCCGTCCGATCATTACCGAATACGCTGGTACCGTCCGCTTCGAACACGTTGAAGAGGGTGTGACCGTCGCCAAGCAGATGGATGATGTGACCGGCCTCGCAACACTGGTCGCCATCGATCCGAAGCGCGGCGGTAAGGCCCAGAACAAGGGTCTGCGTCCGCAGGTCAAACTGCTTGACGCCAGCGGCAACGAAGTCCGCATTGCCGGGTCCGAGCACCCGGTGGCCATCGCCTTCCAGGTCGGTTCGATTATTAGCGTGACCGATGGTCAGCAAGTCGGTGTGGGTGATGTGCTGGCCCGTATGCCGCAGGAATCGGCGAAGACCCGTGATATTACCGGCGGTCTGCCGCGCGTTGCCGAGCTGTTCGAAGCCCGTACCCCGAAAGACGCTGGCATGCTGGCGGAAGTTACCGGTACCGTCTCGTTCGGCAAGGACACCAAGGGCAAACAGCGCCTGGTGCTGACGGATCTCGAGGGTAATGACCACGAGTTCCTGATCCTGAAGGATAAGCACGTGCTGGTACACGATGGTCAGGTCGTTAACAAGGGCGAACTGATTGTCGACGGCGAACCGGACCCGCAGGATATTCTGCGCCTGAAGGGTATCGAGGAGCTGGCCCGTTACATCACGGACGAAGTGCAGGACGTTTACCGTCTACAAGGCGTGAAGATTAACGACAAGCACATCGAAGTGATCGTTCGCCAGATGCTGCGCCGTGTCCAGATCACCGATCCGGCGGATTCGTCTTACATCAAGGGCGAGCAAGTCGAGCGTTCGGAAGTCTTCATCACCAACGACGCCCTGCGCGCCGAAGGCAAGCGTGAAGCCGAATTCGAACCGGTGCTGCTGGGTATTACCAAGGCGTCGCTGTCGACCGATTCGTTCATCTCGGCCGCTTCCTTCCAGGAAACCACGCGTGTTCTGACCGAAGCCGCCATTATGGGCAAGCGCGACGATCTGCGCGGTCTCAAGGAAAACGTCATTGTGGGTCGCCTCATCCCGGCTGGTACGGGTCTGGCCTACCACGCTTCACGTCGCAACCAGTCGGCCGCCACCGCGCTGGACGATGTGTTCGAGCCGGTCGAAGCAGTGGCCGTCGAAGAAAGTCTTGTGGCAGAAACTCCGGCAGCCGATGTTGCCGAAGGCGACGCCGCCAACTGATTCAGGGGTGGCAACCGGCTGGTCCGGTTGCCGTGCCTCGGGTCAACCCGGGCTTCAGGTTGACGGAATGCCCTGCGCTGGTTTATCATCGCGGGTTTCTCCGGCCAAACCGCTCGGTTTTCGTGCGGCACGCTGGTTTTGATACGGCGTGACCGTGGTTTGCTGGGCCATCCCGCAGGGATGTGACCGCAATTTATTGTAGGAACAAGGGTGGGTTTGCCGCCCGGATTTATTGGGGATTTTAGATATGCCAACCATTAATCAGCTCGTGCGTAAGCCGCGCGTCAAGGTTGAGGCCAAGAACAAGGTTCCGGCCCTCGAAGCTTGCCCGCAAAAGCGTGGTGTGTGCACTCGCGTTTACACGACGACGCCGAAAAAGCCGAACTCTGCACTGCGTAAAGTGTGTAAGGTTCGTCTGACCAACGGTTTCGAAGTGATTTCGTACATCGGTGGTGAAGGCCACAACCTGCAGGAACACTCGGTTGTTCTGATTCGCGGTGGTCGTGTGAAGGATTTGCCGGGTGTGCGTTATCACACCGTCCGCGGCTCGCTGGATACCCAGGGCGTCAAGGATCGTAAGCAGTCCCGTTCGAAGTACGGCGCCAAGCGCCCCAAAGCTGCTTAAGACCCGCTCTAAGCTAGCTGCCTTACCGTTTACTGAAAGGTCGTAACCATGCCTCGTCGTCGCGAAGTACCCAAGCGTGACATTCTGCCGGATCCGAAGTTCGGCAATGTTGACGTTTCCAAATTTGTTAACGTTCTGATGATCTCCGGCAAGAAGTCGGTCGCTGAGCGCACCATCTATGGCGCCTTTGACCAGATCACCAACAAAGGTGGTCGTGATCCGCTGGAAGTCTTTGCTCAGGCGCTGAATAACGCCAAGCCGATGGTGGAAGTCAAGTCCCGCCGCGTCGGTGGTGCCAACTACCAGGTGCCGGTTGAAATCCGTCCGTCGCGTCGTATGGCTCTGGCCATGCGCTGGATCCGTGATGCTGCCCGTAAGCGCTCGGAAAAGTCGATGGGTGCCCGTCTGGCTGCAGAACTGGTTGAAGCTGCGGAAAACCGTGGCGGCGCCGTCAAGAAGCGTGATGAAGTCCACCGTATGGCAGAAGCCAACAAGGCCTTCTCGCATTTCCGCTTCTAAGCTCATTGTTTCTTATTTTGTAAAGGTTGTATCGTGGCTCGCAAGACACCCATCGAACGCTATCGCAATATTGGTATTAGTGCCCACATCGACGCCGGTAAGACGACGACGACCGAGCGGATTCTTTTCTACACCGGTGTGAACCACAAGATCGGCGAAGTGCACGATGGTGCCGCGACGATGGACTGGATGGAGCAGGAGCAGGAGCGCGGTATTACCATTACCTCGGCTGCGACCACCTGTTTCTGGAAGGGCATGGATGCCTCGCGCCCGGAACACCGTATCAACATCATTGATACCCCGGGACACGTCGACTTCACAATTGAAGTCGAGCGCTCGATGCGCGTTCTGGATGGTGCCGTCATGGTTTACTGTGCCGTCGGTGGTGTGCAGCCGCAGTCGGAAACTGTGTGGCGTCAGGCCAACAAGTACCAGGTGCCGCGTCTGGCCTTCGTGAACAAGATGGACCGCTCCGGTGCCAACTTCTTCAAGGTGGTCGAACAGATGAAGACCCGCCTCAAGGCGAATCCCGTGCCGATCGTGATCCCCATTGGCGCTGAAGATACCTTCGAAGGCGTGGTTGACCTCATCAAGATGAAAGCCATCTACTGGGACGAAGCCTCCCAGGGCATGAAGTTCGACTACCGCGACATTCCGGCGGAGCTGGCTGATGAAGCTACCACCTGGCGCGAACAGATGCTCGAAGCCGCGGCAGAAGCCTCGGAAGAGCTGATGAATGCCTATCTGGAAAATGGCGATCTGACCGAAGCAGAAATCATGTTGGGTCTGCGTACTCGTACGATCGCCAGCGAAATTCAGCCGATGCTGTGTGGCACTGCGTTCAAGAACAAGGGCGTGCAGCGCATGCTCGACGCCGTTCTGGATCTGATGC
>CAYLWV010000058.1:0-2466 GCA_964387485.1 uncultured Dechloromonas sp.
TGTGTGCAGTCAGGGTATGGCCGGTTGTCGTGAGATAGACATGTATGAAGAAGAAGGCAGTCATCATGAAAGCCCCAAGGGTGTGAGCCACAGCCACCCACTCGAGCGACAAATAATGAGTCAAGCCCCATTGTGTCCAGTCTCCATAAAACAGATAGAGCAAACCAGAAATCCAGATGAGCGGTGAAATCATCGCCAGTAACGCCAAGTAGGCAAGACGTTGCAGCGGGTTATGTTTCTGGAGTGCAGTTTTGTGAAATGGGTGGGGTGCATCAGTGAAGATGCCAATGGTGTAGTAACGAATCATGGCCGTCACGTTCTTTAACGATGGCATGTATTGCCGCCATTCCCCCGTTGTAAATTGCCAGAAGATGGTGAATGCCCAGAGCGTGATGAGTGCCCATGCCGCCATCGTGTGCAGCTGCACAGAGCGGCCAAAACCAATTAGGCTATAGACACCATGGATTTCGAAGCCCGTGAACATCATGATGATCACAAGTAATGCTTGGGACCAATGCCAGAATCGTTCATAACGTTTGTAGATATAGATACGTGGCTGATAATTAGTCATGATGCTTTTCCTTACGGCGACGGCTGATGTAGCGCACAGTGCCATGAAGCGCTCCGGCACCAATGGAGCCTGCAATAGCTAGCCAGCCGATCGTGTCGACGATGGGGTTATAGTCTCGCCCCGGAATATAGACATCCTTGATTTCTGCAAGGCGGTTATCTGGATTTCTAGTATGGCATTCGGAACACTTAACAACGTCTTCCTTTGGGGCCACCATGTGTGTAATGAACCAATTCATCCGGGTTTCGATGAAGCCATACTTGCCGCTATATGGTAGTCCGGCGTAATCCATGCCGGCTTTGATCGATTTGTCATAATCGAAGTTTTCCCAGAAAGAGGTATCGTCCTTGCCGTAAACGTGATTCACAATCAGCGTCTTGTTGACGACATCGTAAGGCTGTTTGCCAACCATCACTTTGAACGGCCAGATGCGAGCCTTTGGGTCGTTAGCCGAGCCTTCGACGGCATTGAGTTCAAGGATTTTGCTGTCGTCGATTTTGTCGGTAATGCTGACCTGTTTGACGGTACCGTTGTACCACTTGTAAGTTGGGATCACGTTCTCGCCATATTTGAAATCACCTTTTTCGGCGGAATAGATCATATGGCCATGGTCATCTTTGATAAATAACGGCTTACCATCAGCATCTCTTTTGCCAGCTGTGGACCAATCCCATAGTGTTTTTGTACCAATGCCACCCCGGGCAAATGCTGGTATATGACATGTCTGACAGGCAACTCGGTTTGTATGATTATTGACCACAGTTTCCTTGTGAGGTGCGTTGCCATGGCAGGATTCGCAGGTTGCCCGGTTCTTGTCGTCGCCGATTGGTGTATCGATGCCATGGGGATCCTTGGCTTTAGCGGTATAACGGCTGCCGGAAACCTGATGTTTATTAAACGTGTGGCAATCCGCACATGTCATGTCCGCACCCTGGGGTGACATATGAACATCCAGTTTTCGACCTGGTTTGATCAGTGATGTGTCAAGATCTCCGTGTTTGACGGCATCACCGCCGCCGCCATTAAAGTGACAGGCGCCACAGTTCTTACGACTAGGTTTGCCGACATGCTGGGCAATTTTGGTCAGGTCGGGTGGCTGAACAATTTTGCCACTACCCTTTGGTAGCTCACGTGGTTCATAAAGAGGGTGTCCGGCATCGGTGGCGATTTTCTTGTACGTGCCGGTGGTGTCATGGCAAGCCAGGCAATCGACATTGTCCTGATTTGTAAAATCGTAGTGTTTGTCTTTCCAGTTATAACCGGCATGACAGCTGGTACAACGGGGTTCGTTCGAGAGAATCGAGCCGCAGAAATTATTAGCAGCATGTTGCTTGCCGAGCTTTTTACCATCCAACGGATTAACAGCTTCCCATTTCCAGTGAATGCTTTCCATAACCTGATGGCCGGCCATGTTGTGACACTGTAAACATGCTTTCGTCACTTCAGGGCCATTTTTGAAAGGCCCTTTGAGTGCTGGCAAAGTGCTGTGATCTGTAGTTGATGCGGGTAACTTGGGATTAGTAGCAAACGTCGAATCGACGCTCGATTTATCAATTGTTTGAGGCGCTCCGTGTGAGAGAAGCGACACTGTGAGCAGCGTCATTGCCAGCAAAATTTGCTGCAAGTTTTGAATTCTTAAACGAGGCATAGTGACCAAACGATATATAAGAAAGTAAACCGTAGTATAGAACGATTACGGACCGCGTATATTGATGTGGATCAAAAATACTTCGAATTTTCCCGTTTTTGAGGAACGCTGACGGGAAAACGAACTACAAAACAATATAATGACAAGTCAAAACTTATGGAGTGAATGATGAAGCTGATTCGATTCTTGATAAGCGCTGTTTTTGTCACATTAAGTGCAACTAGCTTTGCTGCACCCGCCCCTGAAA
>CAYLWV010000058.1:2566-10836 GCA_964387485.1 uncultured Dechloromonas sp.
AGCGCTGTTTTTGTCACATTAAGTGCAACTAGCTTTGCTGCACCCGCCCCTGAAAACCCTGAACGTCAAACATCGTGGGGCTTGTACGTCGATTCCCGTGAAGCATTTCAGATGAAGAATAGTCAGGCTAGTCAAAAAATCCTGTTTGTCGATGTCCGGGATCCGATTGAGATCATGTTTACAGGCTTTACGGATACGGTGGATATCAATATCCCATTTCTTATAAGTAATCCTAAGAAGTGGAATGACAAGAAGAACGTATACGCGATGGAAGTCAACAAAAGCTTTGAGCCATTGATCGATAAAGCGCTAAAAGATCGTGGCCTAAGCAAAGAGGATGTGGTTATCCTGATGTGTCGTTCGGGCGGGGAGCGCGGTGCGCCGAGTGCCAAAGCACTGGAGGGTAAGGGGTATAAGCAGGTCTACGTCGTTACCGATGGGTTCGAAGGTGACACCGTTAAAGAAGGCCCAAAAAGGAACTGGCGCTTAGTCAACGGTTGGAAAAACTCTGACCTCCCATGGAGCTACAAGTTGAATCAACTAAAGATGTATATGGAGTAAGGTCATTCACTAAGGTTCTAAAAAATGGGACAGCGCTTGCTGTCCCATTTTTATTGCACTACCAGAATGTATGTCGTTATTCAAACGTCAATGACTTTGGTGTTTCCGTTGGCAGACCTGCAGCGCACCAGGCATCAAAACCGCCCGCGACGCTCTGAACATTGGTAAAGCCTAACTGCTTGAGTGCGTTTGCGGCTAAAGCTGCGCGCCCACTGGTCTTGCAGTACAGCAGGATGCTCCGTTGACGATCAATCAGCGATGGATCCTGGCTCATCCGGAACTCAAGCATGCCTCTAGGGATGTTGATTGCCGAGGGCAGGTGACCTTGCTGGAATTCATCGGGTTCGCGAACATCGAGCACTAATGGCTTAGTCACCAATGCTTGTAGTGCCTCATCTGTGGCAACTTCTTGTATGTGTTGTTTGGCTTCGAGAACAAGATCGTGGGCAGTTTTCATGATTTTCTCCGATGGGTTATCAATTTTATTGATATAGATCAATACTTGGTAAGTTTATTGAATAACACCTGTTCATTCATCAACGATATACCAGAACAAATAATATACTCGGTGAACATAAAAAAACAGAGGTTCATCATGAAGTACCGTTTTTACATAGGGATTGCTGCGTTAGCACTTTCGACGTCTATTCTGTCAGCACAGCCAGCGGCTTCTCAGGATGCCGATCTTGTTAAACAAGGCGCTTACATTTCAAAGTTGGGTGACTGTGTTGCCTGCCATACGAAAGAAGGTGGCAAACCCATGTCTGGAGGGTTGGAGCTGAAGACGCCTTTCGGAAAGTTGTATTCGACCAATATTACCCCGGATAAGAAGACGGGCATTGGCAGTTACACCTTTGCACAATTTGATCGCGCCATGCGCCAAGGTGTCGCAGCAGATGGTCATAATCTTTATCCGGCAATGCCATATCCCTCTTATGCAAAAATGACTGATGGGGATATGCGGGCTTTGTACACCTATATCATGCAGGGCGTCGAGCCTATTGAGGCCGCTAACAAAGCCAGCGATATGCGTTGGCCGTTCAGTATGCGCTGGGGCTTGGGCCTCTGGAACAAGATGTTCCTGGATGACAAGCCTTTTGTTGCTGATAACAGCAAATCTGGCGAATGGAATCGTGGTGCTTATCTCGTTCAGGGGTTGGGCCACTGTGGCTCCTGTCATACGCCACGAGGTATCGCTTTCCAGGAAAAAACGATGTCTCAGGCCGGCAAGCATGGTCAGCTGTTTCTGGCGGGGTCAACGGTTGATGCCTGGCATGCTGTGAGCTTGAGAGATATTTGGACCGAGAAGGATATCGTCGAGTTCCTTAAAACCGGCCAAAACCAGCATGCCACGGCTTTCGGAACCATGACTGAGGTGATTGGGCTGAGTACCCAGCATTTTACGGATGCCGATCTCCAAGCTATTGCCGTGTATCTTAAATCTTTGCCTGCTGCGGCTAAACAGGAGGCTAAGTCTTCCCAAGCGGCTGTTTCACCTAAACCGGTTGGAGATCAGCTCTATAAGACTGCGGGTGGCTTAGGGTACGATCAGTTTTGTGCCACGTGTCATCGTAAAGATGGCTTGGGGGTCCCTGGCTTGTTCCCGCCGCTGGCAGGTAATAGGTCGATTCTGTCCGATGACCCGACCTCGGCGATTCATGTCACTTTAAGTGGCTGGAAATCGGCGTCGACCAAAGATAAACCACGTGTCGTCGGCATGCCGGAGTTTGGTAGCCTGACGGATGATGAGCTCGCCGATATTGTGACCTTCATGCGGTCTGCTTGGGGAAATCAGGGTTCTCATGTGACGGCTTCGCAAATCAGTAAGGTTCGCGCCCAGTTAGAGTTGGCAAAGCCAGAAACGACCAAGTTTTCGACGCCGCGTTTTGCCAACATGCTCGAAACAGCAAACGCTGACCAGGTTGTCTTTGGGATGCGTTTGATCACGGAAACTAAAGCCTTGCTACCGAATAATGTGGGAAATGGGCTTAATTGCAGTAGCTGTCATTTGAATGGCGGTACGGTCGCCAAAGCCTCGCCGTTTGTTGGTGTCGCAGCGCAATTCCCTCGGTATGCTGCAAGACCTGGCCGAGAGATTGATCTTGAAGAGCGAATTAACGGCTGCTTTAAGCGTTCCATGAACGGTAAACCGGTGCCTAAGAAATCCAAAGAAATGCAGGCGATGGTTGCGTATTTCAAATGGATGAACAATGGCTACAAGATGGATGAGAAGATCCCTGGTCGAGGTATCGGGAAAATTGATAACACCATCGTTCCTGATCCAGCCAATGGTAAAAAGTTGTATCAAACGCAATGCGCCGTGTGTCATGGCGTGAATGGTGAGGGTGTGCAAAAGCCAGATGGGAGCTATGTATTCCCTGCTGTTTGGGGTGATGAATCCTTCAATATCGGTGCGGGTATGGCCCGAACTTATACGGCGGCAGCTTTTATCAAGAGCAATATGCCGATGGGGCACTCAACACGCTTCCCGTTGGGTCACGGTGGTTTGAGCGATCAGGAAGCCGTCGATGTCGCTGAATATTTCTCGCATATCAAACGGCCGGATTTTCCAGAAAAGATGAATGATTGGCCCAAAGGTGACAAGCCGAAAGATGCCCGTTATTGAGTGGGTGTCTGCTGACAGCAAAAAGCCCGGCCAGTGAGAACTGTGCCGGGCTTTTTGCTGGTTGTGGTTCAGGGATTAGCGATAGACCAGAACCGGCGTCTTGGAATGTGTGAGGACTTTCTGGGTTTCGCTGCCAAGCAGTAGGCCGGTGATGCCACGTCGTCCGTGTGACGCCATGAAAATCAGATCGCACTGCTTCTGTTCGGCAGTGTTGATAATTACTTCATAGGGAATGTCACTCGTCTCGCTAGCCAGGGTGAACGATACGCCCGCTGCGCTGCAGATATCACTGGCTGCTTTGAGATTGCGGTCGGCAATCGTTTTGGTCAGCTTACCGAACTCGTCCGGTGTCGTCGGGTCAATCATGGCGCCATCGCCGTAATAGCTTACCGGGTATTCGGGTTTTACGAAGAGGAGGGTGATCGTGGCCTTGATTTCACTCGCAAATTCCGCGCCTTTACGCACGGCCATCAGGGAAAGCTCGGATCCATCGATGGGAATCAACAGGTGCTTGAACATGGTTTAAGCCTTTCAATGAGAGTAACGGCCGGAGGCCAGCTCGTTGAGAGCCTCCAGATTGGTAATGTGCAGGTGACGTGTCTGGACATCGACGAGGCCTTCTTCCTGAAAGCGGGAAAACAGACGTGACACCGTCTCCAGGGAAAGACCTAGGTAGCTACCGATCTCTTCACGTGTCATGCGCAGAACAAAGGCATTCGGTGAATACCCCAAGTCGGAGAATCGCTTGCCCAGATCAATCAAGAAGGCTGCCAGGCGGGATTCGGAGCGTAAATTCGCTAGGATCTGGAAAGCCGACTGATCCTGAACAATGCGCTGACTCATTAATTTGTTCAGATGGGCGTGCAGGGTCGGTAGCGTCGTGGCCAGTTCATCGACACTGCCGTACGGCATCATGCAGACTTCACTGCCTTCCAGCGCCACGGCACGGCAGGCATGAAAGCCGTTGCCAATACCATCCAACCCAAGAATCTCACCAGTCATCTGGAAGCCGGTGACCTGATCCCGCTGCTGCTGACTGGGTAAGAGTGTTTTGAAGAATCCGCTGCGTACCGCGTAGATTGCGTTGAACGGTTCGCCGATTTCGTAGAGTGATTCCCCTCGCTTGAGACGACGTCGGGTCGGGAACCACTGATCCAGAGAATCCAACTGGACGGCATCCAGCGTCGGCGGATGGCAGACCGGATTCATGTCACAGTGCTGGCACTGAGCCTTTACCTCGGCAAGGTCAACCCCACCGCTACGACATGTTGTTGCGGAATCTACCTTACAACCCGGTTGTTCTTGCTTTGTGGACATATAATTCTGCTATGAACAATTCAACACTTGCACTAGTAGATCGGGATCTCTGCCGTCGGTTTGACGTCAGCGGACCCCGCTATACATCCTATCCAACAGCTGACCGGTTTCAGTCGAATCCTGGCCACCAGCTTCTGGTCGATGCCCTGCAACAGCGGCCGGCATCCGACCAACCGCTTTCATTATATGTCCATCTGCCGTTCTGTAGCACGGTCTGTTACTACTGCGGCTGCAACAAGGTCATTACCAAGGATCACAACAAGTCATCGCGTTATCTGGATTATCTGGAGCGTGAAATTGACATGCAGCTCGCATCGCTGAGCGGGTCCAAGTCAGTGGCCCAACTGCATTGGGGTGGAGGTACGCCGACTTTCCTCTCCGACGATGAAATGCGTCGATTGATGACGATGCTGCGATCCCGTTTCGAGTTTCT
The DNA here is from genome assembly GCA_964387485.1 of uncultured Dechloromonas sp. Taxonomy (GTDB): domain Bacteria; phylum Pseudomonadota; class Gammaproteobacteria; order Burkholderiales; family Rhodocyclaceae; genus Fluviibacter. Next base: position 7,504 of record CAYLWV010000058.1, read on the forward strand.
TCCGGATGGTGAGTATTCCATCGAAATCGATCCTCGCTCGGTGGATCCTCGTCGTGCGCATCTGTTGGCCGAGTTGGGTTTTAACCGGATGAGCTTGGGGATTCAGGATTTCGATCCGCAGGTGCAGCAGGCCGTGAACCGTCGCCAGAGCTTTGAGCAGACGCGTGATGTCCTGTTGGCAGCACGTGATGCCGGCTTTAAATCTGTCTCGGTGGATCTGATTTACGGATTACCCCGGCAAACGTTGGAAGGCTTCAAAGCGACGCTCGATAAAGCGATTAGTTTGTTGCCTGATCGTATTGCCCTGTATAGCTATGCCCACTTGCCGCAGATTTTCATGCCGCAGCGTCGGATTCAAGAGGCCGAACTGCCCAAAGCCGAAGAGAAGCTTTCCCTGATGGCGATGGCGATTGAAACGCTGGTCAACGCGGGCTATGTCTTTATTGGTATGGATCACTTTGCACGACCGGATGATGAATTGGCGCTGGCCCAGCAGGCCGGGAAACTGCACCGTAACTTCCAGGGCTATTCCACGCATGCCGAACTGGATCTGTTGGCCTTCGGGGTGTCGGCCATTGCCAAAGTCGGGCCGGTTTATGCACAGAATGCCAAAACCCTGGACGAGTACTACGGTGATCTGGATGCTGGCCATCTGCCGGTACGGCGTGGTTACCGGATGAATGACGACGATACCTTGCGACGTGCGGTGATTCAGGAACTGATGTGTCATTTCAAACTCGATTTTGCCGAAGTCGAGCAGGCCTGGTCGATTGATTTCCGCAGTTATTTCGCGGATGCCCTGGAGCAGCTGGCACCGCTCACCGAGGCGGGGCTGTTGACCCTGACAGCACAGCGCATTACGGTCGAGCCCAAAGGGCGTCTGCTGGTCCGCATTATTGCCATGGCGTTTGACCATTATCTGCAACAGGATCGGCAGAACGCCGCCGTTGGCCGGCCGCGCTACTCCCGCGTGATTTAACGGCTTAGTGCCAAGGTATGCCTACCCCAGAGCCAGGACATCTGCCATGGGCTGCAGCCATTCTGATCGGGTGGCTGGGGGGGGTGCATTGTCTGGGCATGTGCGGCGGGATCGTGAGTGCCTTGTCGATGGGCGTGCCTGGCCCTCAACGGCCGTTGCTACTGCTGGCCTATAACCTCGGACGTTGTCTCACCTATATCCTGCTGGGTGCATTAGCCGGCTTCCTGGGCTCTGCGGGGGTTTCAATCCTCGGCATCGGGCCAACCTTGCTATTCGGGCTGGCCAATCTGCTGTTGGTCGGCATGGGCTTGTATCTCATGGGATGGCCTTTTCTGGTACGCCCTCTGGAGCAGGGTGGGCAGGTTGTTTGGCGAGCGATTGAGCCCGTGGCGCGTCGCTATTTTCCGGTCACAACGCCTCGACGCGCTTTCGTTGTCGGTCTGGCTTGGGGTTTTCTGCCCTGTGGCCTCGTCTACAGTGCGTTGGTCACGGCCATCGCCAGTGCGAATCCGGGGGTAGGGGCGTTCTGGATGGGTGGGTTTGCGCTGGGGACCTTGCCGAATTTGCTGTTGGCGGGCTGGGTCGGCGCCGGTGTGCTCAATCGTTTGCGCCAGTCGTCACTGCGCTGGATCGCCGGATTACTGGTGATCGCCTGGGGCCTCTATGGTTTGTTGCAGGTATTAGAAGGATTGAAGTGATATGACAGACAACCCGTTGCCGAAGATCGAACATGTCTTTAAATTGACGGGGTTGCGTTGTGCCAACTGCGCGCGCACCGCGCAAAAGGCCATTGAGCAGTTGTCAGACAGGAATGTGGACGTCGAGGCGGAAGTAAACTTCGCTACCGAAGAGGCCATCGTGCGAGCGCCGGCAAGCGTCAGTGCTGCAGCGGTGATACAGGTGATCGAGGCAGCTGGCTATGGTGCGACCGAAGTGATTGACCCACTTCAGGTCACGACCACAAAGACTGATCGATTGGAGCAACTGCGTTTCTGGGTTGCTATTGCCTGTGCCTTGCCTCTGGTGCTGATCATGCCCTGGATGTGGTTCCAGGGGCATGATGTTCATGTTCCAGTGGCGTGGCAATTACTGTTGGCGACGCCAGTACAGCTCTGGGTTGCCTGGCCATTCTATCGTGGCGCTTGGCATGCACTGCGCCTGGGTAGTTCCAATATGGATGTTCTGGTCAGCCTGGGCACGTTATCCGCTTATCTGTATTCGGTGGCAATCCTGGTCTTTGGTCTGCATGCCGACGTGTATTTTGAGGCCTCGGTGGTGGTGATTGCACTCATCATGACGGGTAAACACCTGGAGTCACGGGCGCGACGCGCCAGCGCTTCGGCGATTGAGCGTTTGTTGCACCTGACGCCTAAAACCGCCTGGCTGGAGAAGTCGCCGGGTCAGTTTGAATCAGTGCCGATCAGTGATATTCGCCCCGGTGCTCATGTCCGTGTCCTGAGTGGGGAGTCGATACCGGTCGATGGCATTGTGCTGGATGGTGATTCTGCCGTGTCTGAAGCCATGTTGACCGGTGAGCCGGTACCCGTTGAAAAGCGGCCGGATGACAAAGTCTATGCCGGAACGCTTAATGGTGACGGCGTGCTGGTCTGTCGCGTCACCGGTGTCGGGCGCAGCACCGTGCTGGCCGGCATTGCCCGCCTAGTTGCGCAGGCGCAAGGCTCGCGAGCACCGGTGCAGGCACTCGTTGATCAGGTGTCTGCCTGGTTCGTGCCCTTGGTTGTGCTGATCGCGCTGCTGACCCTCCTGTTCACCGGGTTCTGGCTCGGCGACTGGCATGCCGGTATTGTGCGTGCTGTAGCCGTTCTGGTCATTTCGTGCCCGTGTGCCCTGGGATTGGCAACACCAACGGCCATTATGGTGGGGATTGGCGAAGCGGCGCGTCAGGGCATTCTGGTGCGTGACGCCGATGCATTACAGCGGGCTGCCACGGTGCGTACGGTGATTTTCGACAAAACGGGCACGCTCACCGAAGGACGGCTTCGTTTAACGGAGGTCGTTCTACCGTCGGAGACCTTGGTCGCCCGTGATGAGGTGCTGGCGTTTGCGGCCGCATTGGAGCAGGGGTCGGCGCATCCCGTCGCGCATGCCATTCGTGCGGCGGCTGGTGCGTCCGCTCTGCGCCCGGTGGAGCAGTATCGCAATGCGTCGGGGCAGGGCGTGTTTGGCGTGATGGATGGTCAGACTTATGGTGTTGTGCGCTGGTCATCACAATGGGCCAATGCGGATCAGGGGTTCTGGGCAGATGCAGCGCTCATGTTGGCCAAAGACGGCAAAACGTTGTCGGTGCTGATCCGTGACGAACAGCCGCTCGCCTTGCTGGCCTTTGCGGATAC
>CAYLWV010000059.1:0-10794 GCA_964387485.1 uncultured Dechloromonas sp.
GGTCTGGAAAAGATTGTCGAGACCGACGACGAAGAATAATCAAGGCTGAATAACATGCGTCTCTGGAACTTTGCGGCAGGTCCCGCTACGATCCCGCTGGCTGTGCTGGAACAGGTGCAGGCAGAGCTGCCTGATTGGCACGGGGTGGGTTGCGGTGTCATGGAAATGAGCCACCGCGGCAAGATCTACACCGGTATCTATGAAAAGATCGTGGCCGATCTGCGCCAACTCATGGATATCCCCGAGGATTACGCCATTCTATTCTTGCAGGGTGGAGCCACCCTGCAGTTCTCGCAGATTCCGATGAATCTGCTGGACGGTGGTTCGGCCGATTACCTGACCACCGGCGCTTGGTCGGAAAAGGCAGTCAAAGCCGGTCAGCGTCTGTATGGGGATGCAATTCGTGAAGCCGGCACCAGTGCCGATGCATCGTTCACGCGTCTGGTCGATCCGGCCTCGATGCAGCTCAACCCGAACGCCAAGTACCTGCACTTCTGTAGTAACGAAACCATCGGTGGGGTTGAAGTCTTTGACCTCAAGCAACTAGGGGCAGCCGTTCAACCCGGGGTGCCGCTGGTCGCTGACATGTCGTCGAACATTCTGTCGCGCCCGATCAATGTGCGCGACTACGGTTTGATCTACGCGGGTGCACAGAAGAACATTGGTCCGGCCGGCGTGACGCTGGTCATCATCCGTAAGGATCTGCTGGGCAGGGCTGCAAAAGCAATCCCGGCGCTGCTAGATTACGCCGAGCAGGAAAAGAATACGTCCATGCTCAACACACCGCCCACCTTCGGTATCTATATGGCCGGTCTGGTGTTCGAGTGGCTGCTCAAGCAGGGTGGCCTGCCGGCCATTGCCAAACTCAATCAAGCCAAGGCTGAATTGCTGTATCAGGCCATCGATGGCAGTGCTGGTTTCTACACCAACCTGATCGCCAGGGATTGTCGCTCCTGGATGAATATCCCGTTTACGCTCAAGGATAAGACTCTGGATCCGCTCTTCCTCGAAGCGTCGGATAAAGCAGGCCTCCTCGCGTTGAAGGGGCATAAGCTGGTCGGTGGCATGCGTGCATCGATCTATAACGCCATGCCCATGGAAGGTGTACAGGCGCTCGTCAGTTTCATGAATGACTTCATGAAACGTCACGGCTAATTGAGACGCAGATCAACCGGAGCTGTGTAATGAGTTCAGGCAACACCGCAGGTGAAACGATCCAGGATGCACTGGCTGTCGTTCGTCAACGCATCGATGGTATTGATCAGGCCATGCTGGAACTGCTCAACCAGCGTGCTCAGTGTGCGCGGGAAGTGGGCGAGATCAAAGCACGCTTTGGTGATGATGGATTCATCTATCGCCCCGAGCGTGAGGCGCAAGTGCTGCGCCGCCTGCAGGATCTGAATCAGGGGCCGCTAGCCGATGAAACCATTACGCGACTGTTCCGCGAAGTGATGTCGGCCTGTCTGGCACTGGAGCAGCCGATTGGCGTGGCTTTCCTCGGCCCACTCGGTACCTTCTCGGAATCTGCCGCCGTCAAGCAGTTTGGTCATGCAGCGCGTCTGTTGCCACAAGCCTCGATTGATGACGTGTTCCGTGCGGTCGAAGCGGGTCACTCAGACTATGCCGTCGTGCCGGTGGAAAATTCCACCGAGGGCGCCATTGGTCGTACGCTGGACTTGTTGCTAGGCACCTCGCTCAAGATTTGCGGTGAGGTGGTGGTGCGCATTCATCAGAACCTGTTGTCCAAAGCCTCAGGGCTGAATGACATCACACAGGTGGTGTCGCATGCGCAATCGCTGGCACAGTGCCATGAATGGCTGAATCGCCATCTGCCCGATGTGCCACGCATTCCGGTGGCCAGTAACGCCGAGGCGGCCCGTTTGGCCGCCGAGAACCCGACCTGGGCCGCCATTGCCGGCGAAGCGGCGGCCGAGCGTTATCAGCTGCCGCATCTGGCCAGCAGCATTGAAGACGAACCGAATAACACCACACGATTCCTCGTGCTGGGCCGCTTTGCTGCCGGCCCATCCGGGCAGGATAAAACCTCACTGATTCTGTCAACGCCCAATCGTACCGGCGCGCTGCAATCACTGCTGGCGCCCCTGGCCGAGGCTGGTGTGTCAATGACGCGGCTGGAATCACGTCCGGCACGCCATGCGTTGTGGGAATACGTGTTCTTTGTGGATATTGAAGGCCATGTCGAGGCCGAGCCGGTGAAGAGTGCGCTTGCCAAACTGGCAGCGGACGCCGCCTATCTCAAGGTGCTGGGTTCCTATCCGACCGCTGTGTACTAATTTCCCAATCGCTTCACGGTTTCACGATGACCTATAACGGATACTTGCCATGAGTCTGCTGGATCACGCGCTGTCGAACATCAAGCAAATTGCGCCCTATCAGCCGGGCAAACCGATTACCGAAGTGGCCCGCGAGCTTGGTTTGCCGGTGGCGTCGATCATCAAACTGGCCTCGAATGAAAATCCCCTGGGTATGAGCCCCAAGGCGCGTGCCGCGGTGCAGGCAGCGATTGATGGCCTGGCCCGGTATCCGGATGATTTCGAATTGAAGGCCGCGCTGGCCAGGCATGCCGGCGTTGCTGCCAACCAGATTGTGTTGGGTAATGGCTCGAACGATGTGCTGGAACTGATTGCGCAGGTATTTCTGGCGCCGGGGCGCTCGGCCGTGTTTTCTGCGCACGCCTTTGCGGTCTATCCGCTGGCCACGATGGGTGTGGGCGGTGAATGTATCGCCGCCCCTGCTAAAGATTACGCACATGATTTGCCCGCCATGCGTGCCGCTGTGCGTGACGATACGCGACTGGTCTGGATCGCCAACCCGAATAACCCCACCGGTACCTTCCTGCCCTATGCCGAGCTCAAAGCCTTTATCGCCAGTCTGCCCACGGATGTGATCGTGGTGCTGGATGAGGCCTACAACGAATATCTCTCGCCGGCGCTGCGCGTGGATACGACCGAATGGCTGTCGGAGTTTGACAACCTGGTCATTACGCGAACCTTCTCCAAGATATATGGCATGGCCGGTTTGCGGATTGGCTTTGCCTTGTGCAGTGCTGCGGTGGCGGATCTCATGAACCGTGTGCGTCAGCCCTTCAACTGCAATAATCTGGCACTGGCCGGGGCGATTGCTGCGCTGGATGATGCCGAGTTTCTGACGGAAAGCTATAAACTCAATGCCGCCGGTATGCAGCAGATCGTTGCCGGGCTCGACGCCCTGGGCCTGAAACATCTGCCGTCACATGCCAACTTTGTGACCTTTCATATCGCTGATGCAGCAGGGGTGAACCAGAAACTGCTCAAGCAGGGCGTGATTGTGCGTCCGCTGGCCGGTTATGCCATGCACGACTGGTTGCGCGTGACCATTGGTACCGAAGCTGAAAATGCGCGTTTCCTCGAGGCGCTCAAGCTTGCCGTACAAACCGGTGTCTGAGAAAGCAACGCGATGCACTTTGGCAAGGTTCTGATTTTTGGCGTGGGTCTCATTGGCGCATCATTTGCCCGTGGCCTCAAGGCCGCCCACGCCGTCGATGAAATTATCGGATTCGGTCGGACGCCCAAAAGCCTGAAGGCTGCTTACGACTTGGGTATTATTGATGAAGTGGGCATTAATCCTGGCGCCGACGTCCGCGAGGCCGATCTGATTCTGGTCGCAACCCCTGTGGGGCAGATGCCGGAGATTTTTGCCCGTATTGCACCCTACCTGGGTGAACACACCATCGTAACGGATGCCGGCAGCACCAAGGGCGATGTCGTGGCTGCAGCCCGTGAGGCATTTGGTGACAAAATCCGCCAGTTTGTACCGGGGCATCCGATCGCTGGTGCGGAGACCAGTGGTGCTGCGGCTTCGCGCGTCGATCTGTATCAGGGCCGCAAGGTCGTGCTGACGCCGTTGCTGGAAAACGCGGTCGAAGATATCGAGAAGGTGAAACGCGCCTGGGAGCTTTGTGGGGCCGATGTACGCATTCTCGATGCAGAAACGCACGACCGGGTCTTTGCCGCCGTCAGCCATCTGCCACATCTGCTGGCTTTTGCCCTGGTCGATGAATTTGCCCGCCGTCCGAATGGTGATCAACTATTTGATTATGCCGCGGCCGGTTTTCGGGATTTTACGCGGATTGCCGGTGGCCACCCGGAAATGTGGCGGGATATCTCTCTCGCCAATCGTACGGCCCTGCTGGCCGAGCTGGATCGTTACAGTGCGGCATTGATGCGCTTGCGTCAGGCGCTGGTCAATAGCGATGGCGAGGCACTGGCAAGTATTTATGGCAATGCGCGCGATGCGCGCCAGAACTGGTCACACTGAATGAGCACACTGCATTTTCTTGATCTGCCGGGCATGCTGTCGGCACGGGGTACCGTGCGTCTGCCGGGCTCCAAAAGCCTGTCGAACCGGATTCTTTTGCTGGCGGCGCTAGCCGAAGGCGAGACTGAAGTTCGTGATCTGCTGAAGTCCGACGATACGGACCGGATGTTGGAAGCTCTGAATACGCTGGGTATTGCCGTTAGCCCGATGGATGAGGGGGCGAGTGTCAACGCCATTAAGGTTAAGGGTTGTGGCGGGAACATCCCTGTTAAAACTGCCGATCTCTTTTTGGGTAATGCCGGAACGGCCTTCAGGCCCCTGACGGCGGCGCTGGCACTGGCCGGTGGCGCGTATCGTTTGTCGGGCGTGCCGCGTATGCACGAGCGCCCCATTGGTGATCTGGTTGATGCCCTGCGTCATCTGGGGGCCGATGTCGTCTATGAGGCCAACGACGGCTATCCACCGTTGAAAATCAGCCCCGGCGTTGATCATGGTGCGCAAACGGTGCCGGTCAAAGGCAATGTGTCCAGCCAGTTTCTGACCGGGCTGCTGATGGCGTTGCCGTTGCTGGATCGTACGATTACCGTGGAAGTGGTGGGTGAGCTGATTTCCAAGCCCTATATCGAGATCACGCTGGCTACCATGCGCCGCTTTGGTGTTGAGGTGCAGCGCGATGGCTGGCAGCGGTTTACGGTGCAGGCGGGCGCACGTTATTGCTCACCGGGCGTGATTTATGTCGAAGGCGATGCCTCGTCGGCCTCGTACTTTCTGGCGCTGGGCGCGATTGCCGGTGGTCCGGTGCGTGTCGAGGGTGTGGGTGCAGACTCGGTGCAGGGCGACGTTCGCTTTGCTGATGCCCTGGCTGCTATGGGGGCCCGCATTACGATGGGGCCAAACTGGATTGAAGCATCGGCGCCGGTAGGCGGTGTGCTGAAGGGCATTGAGCAGGATTGCATCGCCATTCCCGATGCCGCAATGACGCTTGTGCCCGTGGCCGCGTTCGCCCAGGGGCCAACCCGGTTGACGGGGATTGCCAGCTGGCGCGTCAAGGAAACCGACCGTATTGAGGCGATGGCCAACGAGCTGCGCAAGCTTGGCGGTACCGTGGAAACGACCGCCGACACGCTCACGGTTTATCCGCCGGCGGACGTGTCGGCCTGGCATTGTGCCGAAATCGAAACGTATGATGATCACCGCATTGCCATGTGCTTTTCGCTGATGACGCTGGCGACGCCGCTGCGTATTCTGGATCCGGGCTGTACGGCCAAGACCTTCCCGGATTATTTCGAGCGTTTTGCCGAAGTCACGCAGCCGGTGCCGGTGATTACCATTGATGGTCCCTCGGCATCGGGTAAGGGAACCGTGGCGCAACGGGTCGCGGATGCGCTCGGCTGGCACTATCTGGATTCGGGAGCGCTCTATCGTCTGACGGCGCTGGCCGCCCGTAAGGCGGGCGTGGACTGGAACGACGAAACGGCGGTGGCACAGATTGCGGCGCAGCTGCCGGTGCGCTTTGTCGGTGGCCAGACTTTCCTTGGCGCCGAAGTGGTGGATGATCAGATGCGTACGGAAGAGATGGGGATTGGCGCCTCGACGGTCGGGGCCTTGCCCGCCGTGCGTGATGCCTTGCTGCTGCGGCAACGCGCCTTCCGCCGGGCGCCCGGTCTGGTGGCCGATGGACGGGATATGGGCTCGGTGGTTTTTACCGATGCCGGTACCAAGATCTTCCTGACGGCAACGGCGGCTGTGCGCGCCGAACGGCGTTACAAGCAGTTGATCGAAAAAGGTTTTTCCGCTAAAATTCACGAGATTCTGCAGGATTTGGAGGATCGGGATGCCCGCGATGCGGCGCGCCCCGTGGCACCACTCCGGCAGGAAGCCGATGCCCGGCTTCTGGAAACGTCTGATCTGACCATCGTTCAAGCGGTGGATCAGGTACTGGACTGGTTCGGCAACAGGGCGTCGTAACCCAACGACAACGGGCGGGTCCGGGTGGCCGATCAACGGCTGCAAGGGCAGGCTTTTTGTCTTTTTTAACTACCCACCAGGTGGCGCTGTTCCGGATTTCTGTACAGTGCTTTTCAGGAAACAACCCTCTCATGTCTCAAGCCGATACGTTCGAAAGTTTTGCCGCTCTATTTGAAGAAAGCCTTGCCCGCCAGGATATGCGCGCAGGTGAAGTCATCACTGCTGAAGTGGTGCGCGTTGACCAGAACTTTGTGGTCGTCAACGCCGGACTCAAGTCCGAAAGCTATGTCCCCGTACACGAATTCCTGAACGATCAGGGTGAACTGGAAGTCGCTGTTGGCGATTTCGTCCAGGTCGCCATTGAATCGCTCGAAGATGGTTTCGGCGAAACCCGCCTGTCGCGTGATCGCGCCAAGCGTATTGCAGCCTGGAATGCTCTGGAAGCTGCTCTGAACGACGGTTCGCTGGTCACCGGCGCCATCACCGGTAAGGTGAAGGGCGGCCTGACGGTTATGGTCAACAGCGTTCGCGCATTCCTGCCGGGTTCGTTGGTCGACACCCGTCCGGTCAAGGACACCACGCCCTTCGAAGGCAAGAGCATGGAGTTCAAGGTCATCAAGCTTGATCGCAAGCGTAACAACGTTGTGCTGTCGCGCCGCGCTGTTCTCGAAGAGAACATGGGTGAAGACCGCCAGAAGCTGCTGGAAACCCTGCAAGAAGGCGCCATCATCAAGGGCGTTGTCAAGAACATCACCGACTACGGCGCATTCGTTGACCTCGGCGGTATCGATGGCCTGCTGCACATCACCGATCTGGCCTGGCGCCGTGTCCGTCACCCGTCCGAAGTTCTGGCCGTGGGCGATGAAGTCACTGCCAAGGTCCTCAAGTTCGATACCGAGAAGAACCGCGTCTCGCTGGGCCTGAAGCAACTGGGCGACGATCCGTGGGTTGGCATTTCGCGCCGTTACCCGGCACAGACCCGTCTGTTCGGCAAGGTTACCAACCTGACCGACTACGGTGCTTTCGTTGAAATCGAACAGGGTATCGAAGGTCTGGTTCACGTTTCCGAAATGGACTGGACCAACAAGAACATCCACCCGTCCAAGGTGGTTCAGCTGGGTGACGAAGTTGAAGTCATGATCCTCGAGATCGACGAAGACCGCCGCCGTATTTCGCTGGGTATGAAGCAGTGCCAGTCGAACCCGTGGCAGGATTTCGGCCTGAACTTCAAGAAGGGCGACAAGATCAAGGGCGCTATCAAGTCGATCACCGACTTCGGTATCTTCATTGGTCTGGACGGTGGTATCGATGGTCTGGTCCACCTGTCGGATCTGTCGTGGAACGTTGCTGGCGAAGAAGCCATCCGCAACTTCAAGAAGGGTGACGAAGTTGAAGCCATCGTTCTGGCCATCGACATCGACAAGGAGCGTATCTCCCTGGGCATGAAGCAGATGGACGGAGACCCCTTCACCTCCTTCGTGGCGATGAATGACAAGAATAGCCTGGTCAACGGTACTGTGAAGAGCGTTGACGCTCGTGGCGCCGTGATCCAGCTGGCTGACGATGTCGAAGGTTACCTGCGTGCTTCCGAGTTCGCCCGTGACCGTATCGATGATCTGAGCCAGCACGTTAAGGTTGGCGAAACGCTCGAAACGATGATCACGAATGTGGATCGTAAGAGCCGCTCGATCAATCTGTCGGTCAAGGCCAAGGATCAGGCTGAACAGCACGAAGCTATGCAGAAGCTGGCCTCGGACAGCGCTGGCGCAGCCACCGGCACGACCAATCTGGGCGCGCTGCTGAAGGCCAAGCTGAACCAGCAGGGCTGATTAGCGAATGACCAAGTCAGAACTGATCGCACGGCTGGCGGAACGCTTTCCCCAGCTGGTTGCGAAAGATGCCGAACTCGCCGTTAAGGTGATTCTGGACGCGATGACCGAAGCGCTCGCCCGTGGCGATCGCATCGAGATTCGCGGCTTCGGCAGCTTTTCGCTCAACCACCGTCCGCCGCGTGTCGGTCGCAACCCCCGTTCGGGAGAGCGTGTCGAAGTCCCCGAGAAGTGGGTTCCCCACTTCAAGGCGGGCAAAGAATTGCGCGAGCGGGTCGATGCGGCTGATCTGACCGATGTCATGAGTGGTTCCGATGAAACCGAGTCGCCCGTTTTTGCGGTAGCGGCACAGGGTTCGGTGAACGCACTCTAAGCTGAAAGCCTCAATTGCGGTACACTAAAAGCGCTGGTGAAAACCAGCGCTTTTTTTATGTCGACCTCAGGAGACAAAGATGCGTGTTATCGCATGGTTGATTCGAATTCTAGTGTTTCTGGTTTTTCTCGGATTTGCGCTGGAGAATACAGAACCGGTGGTCATCAACCTGTTCCTGGGCTATTACCTCGAGGCACCGCTGGTCGCAGTGCTGCTGGCCGTGTTGCTGGCCGGTTCGCTGATCGGAGTGCTATTTATGCTGCCCGGTTTGTTGCGCCATCGCCGGGAAGCTACCCGGTTGCGCCGTGAAGTCGCGCGAATTGGCGTGAATACCGTACCGAAAGAATCGGAAGCACAAGCGGCTCCCAAGCTTTGAAAGAACGATCATGTTGACTCTGGAGCCTTGGGCCCTACTCATCCTTCCGTTATTTTTTGCGCTGGGCTGGATTGCTGCGCGCATTGATATCAAACATGTGGTGGCGGATTCGCGCCGCTTGCCGAAGGCCTACTTTCAGGGCTTGAATTTCCTGCTCAACGAGCAGCCGGATCGCGCCATTGAAGCTTTTAACGAAGTGGTGCGCGTGGATCCGGAAACGGTGGAGTTGCACTTTGCACTGGGTTCGCTGTTCCGTCGCCGGGGTGAACTGGAGCGTGCACTGCGCATCCACCAGAACCTCATGAATCGTGAAGATCTGCCAGAGCCTCTCAAAGAGCAGGCCTTGTTCGAGCTCGGGATCGACTATCTGAAATCGGGTTTGCTGGATCGCTCGGAAGAAATTTTCAAGCGTCTGGCTGAGGGAGCTCGCCGAGAAGAGGCGCTCAAGCAACTGCTGGAAATCTATCAGCTGGAGAAGTCCTGGGATAAAGCCATCGAACTGGCCGAAAAGGTGCCAGAGCTGGCATCTCAGCATGAGGTCGCAGAATTCTGGTGTGAAATGGCTGAAAACGCCCTGATCCGCTCCAAAACCGATGAAGCGCGTCGTCATGTGCAGCAGGCGCTTTCGTTGCACCGCCAGTGCGTGCGCGCCAGCATTATTGCGGGTGATATCGAGCGCAAGGAAGGGCACCCGGAGCGGGCGATTGATGCCTGGTTGCGGATCGAACAGCAACAACCGGAGTTTCTATCCTTGGTCGCATCACGCATTGCCGATGTCTATAAGGGTCTGGCGCGGCAGGCGGAAGGGATGCAGTTACTTAAAGGCTTTCTGACGCGATACCCCTCCGTCGATATGCTTGATGTGGTTTGCCAGCAGGTAGTGGAAGAAGAGGGCGCTCAGGCGGCCTATGATTTTGCCCTAGCGCAGCTGCACCGCACGCCGAGCCTGATTGCCCTGGATAAAGCACTGGAGGCCCGTTCGGCCGTAACGCCGGCGGAACAGATGGCTGATCTGGATCTGGTCAAAAAACTCATTAAAAATCAGACGCAACGCCTATCCCGCTACACCTGTAAATGCTGCGGCTTCAAAGCGCGTCAGTTTTACTGGCGTTGCCCTGCCTGTAGTGAGTGGGAGTCCTATCCTCCCAAGCGTTCGGAAGAGTTTTCGCTGGTTCAGTAAGCTAATCACCGTTAATTTGGAACGGGTTGGGTGGTTGTGTTGAACGCCGCGCCAAAGCCTGAAATTACGCGGGCTCGCTGGTAAAATGTCAGTATCTATCAAGCAGGGATTCTTTGCATGAAAATCGCCATTGCCGGAACCGGTTACGTCGGACTCTCGAACGGTGTCTTGCTCTCGCAGCACCATGAAGTCGTTGCCCTGGATATCGTCCCTGAAAAGGTCGCGATGCTCAATCGCAAGGAATCCCCGATTCAGGACGATGAACTTGAGGACTACCTCAAGAACAAACCGCTGAACTTCCGAGCCACGCTCGATAAAAAAGACGCGTACGAAGGTGCCGATTACGTCATCATCGCCACGCCCACTGACTACGACCCCGAAACCAACTACTTCAATACTAAATCCATTGAAGCGGTGATCCGGGACGTCATGGTCATCAATCCCAACGCCACCATGGTCATTAAATCGACCATCCCCGTCGGATACACCGCCAAGACCCGCGAACTGCTCGGTACCCAGAACCTCATCTTCTCGCCGGAATTCCTGCGCGAAGGGCGTGCCCTCTACGACAACCTGCATCCGTCCCGCATCGTTGTTGGTGAACGCTCCAAGCGTGCCGAAATCTTTGCCGGTCTTCTCAAAGAAGGCGCCATTAAAAAGGACATCCCCGTCCTCTTTACCGATGCCACTGAGGCTGAAGCCGTCAAACTCTTCGCCAACACCTACCTGGCCATGCGGGTCTCGTACTTCA
>CAYLWV010000060.1:0-3471 GCA_964387485.1 uncultured Dechloromonas sp.
TTCCAGCGCATGGCCCGTTCAGGATCCGGTAATTGTGCAGGGGTCTTGAAGCTCATGGAAATTCGATGATTGGCTTGATCGATCAGGGTGCCGGCTGGTCAGCGGGGTCGCTGACACCGTCCCATTCCGTCAGCGCGACGCGTAACCACAGACCATCCGGCCCCTGGCCTTCAACGGCCAACGGCCAGGATGCCGGCGCCGGCGCACCATAGCGATAATCAAACTGCCAACCACCGGCCTGCGCCCGCATCACCTGCCCCTGCGCATCACGCTGCAACACATCCGTCACCGGCCACCGGCCACGCAACCAGGCATCACCCGGGACATCCGGCAACCGGATCCCCGCCAGGGATTCCCCCAGCGCTCGCAGATTCGTGCTCTCTCCGCGCTTACCCGCAGCGTCCTGCCAACGCACGCTGGTCGGTGCAATATCCACCCGCGCCAGTGCATTGCCCAACGGACCGATCAGCCAAAGGGTGTCGACATTGGATTGGTGCTGCCAGGCAAAACGCCCAGCAACGGGCTCACTGCCCGCACCATCCTGAGGCTGAGATTGTCCGGCAACGAAGCGGCCACTCAATTGCCATTGACGCACACTGGCCACTACACCGGCAGCGGGCGTCTCAGGGCCGGGTACGTGCGCACAGGCCACCGACAGCACACCCAACAGCAGCGCCAAACCTTGCCGCCCCCAATGGCGCTTCCACCCACCCATCACAATGACTGCCCCGGGGTTGCCGACACGGCGCGATCTAATCCCAAACCCTGCCCCCCCGTTCGCAACGCGTCGTTATCCGGGAACTGCTGCAACCCGGCACGCCAGACACGTGTAGCCTCTTCCGTCCTGCCCATTGCCTGCAGCACGGTCACCTGATGCAAAACAATTTCCGGATCGGCCCGCAAGGAAGCGGCACGATTCAGGTAGTCCAATGCCACCCCATAGTTTTTTTCCCGATAGCACAGCCAGCCCATACTATCGAGAATGAAAGGATCATTGGGCGACAGCGACAGGGCTTTTTCCAGCAGGCCGCGCGCCTCTTTCAGGCGAATATTTTTATCGGCAAAGGTAAAACCGAGGGCATTGTAGGCCTGGGCGTAATTCGGATCCTTACGGATCACGTCGCGCATGGTCTTTTCAAAGAGCGCCATCTTGCCGGCACGCTCGGCCAACATACCGAACTCATAGCGCAAAGGCATGCTGGCAGGATATTGCTTCTGCGCCTGCTCGATCAGCTGGAACGCTCCGGTCACATCACCACTATCGCGGAGTAGCGTGGCCTGCCCCAGGATCAGCTCGACACGCGTCGACGCGTTACGCGCTGGCGTGGTCTGCAGCAGCGCCTGCGCCGCTTTCATATCGCCCTGTCGCGCCAGCAGATTGGCCGCTCGCAGACGGGCTGGCACATAGTACTCACCCGGCAGCACTTTCAGATAATGCAGAATCGCATCCGACTCCTGCGTGGCCATAGCCGCATGATCACTGCGCTCACGCGCCAGCTCGGCATCACTCTCATAGGCCAGCCCCAGGTTATATTCGATCAATGAGGCATCGACCGAATCGATGGTCAGCAGTCGCTGTAGTGCCCGGACTGCCAGGGATGGATCCTGGGCCTGCACGGCAATGGCGGCAGCCGCAAACAACGGCTCCGGATTGATATTCGACTGATCAACCAGCACACGCGTCTGCACACGGGCCTCGGCCAGCTTACCAGTCACCAGCAGTTGCTGCGCATATAGCGCCCTGATCGGTGCCGCCTCCGGATAACGCTTCAGATAGTCGGCATAAGCCTCCAGGGCAGCCGACGGCGAACGCTTGGCAAGCAACTGGGCGTACAGCAACATCCCCGGCTCCGAGGCCGGTTGCAGCCGGCGTACATTGCGCACGGCCTCCAGCGCTGCCGCATCATTCCCGGCACGCATGGCGCTCTGCGCGCGCGCCAGCTGGGCTTCCGGCAATGAGAGATAAGGCGCCGTCACGGCATCCACCAGTTGCTGTGCCCGCTGCGGGTCTGCCTGCGCCGGAAAGCGTTGATTCAGGCGCAGGAATTCCGGCCCCCGACGATCCTCCGGCAACAAGGCAAAATAGCGCTGCAGAATGGGCAAAGCGTCCGAATAGCGCCCCAGCAGGATTTGGGTCGAGGACAACAGATTGAGGGCTTCGAGAGAATCCGGCTCTTTCTGTACCCACAGACGCCCGGCCTCCAGCATCAGATCTGGCTGGCGATTGATCGCGGCAATCTCCATCGTGCGGCGGAAAATTTCCGGATCGTTGTACTTGAGCGCCAGATCAGCGTAAGCCGCCAGCGCCACCTGCGGCTTATCACGCTTCAGGGCAATTTCCGCCAGCACGACTTCGAACACCACCTGTGGCGGCGTATCCATGGCAATGGCCGTTGCGGGTGCCGCGGGCACCTCCGCGTACACGGCGCTAGCGGCCAAAAGAGAGACTAACGCCCCGCCAAAGCACTTTCGAAGAAGCGACGGCAACGCATCCGGGCGAACTCTCGACAAATCAGGCGACAAAAAACTTGGTTTAAACGGCATGGTGGCATTATCTTATCCCGTCTTAGATGTTTTCACTGCAATATCGCGACAGGATTCCCCCCATGCCCGAACTTCCCGAGGTAGAAGTCAGCCGACTCGGGCTGGAGCCCGAGCTGACCGGCCGATTCATCACCGGCGCCATCACGCGCACCCCGCAGCTACGCTATCCGCTCCCCGAGCGTTTGAACGAACGTCTGCTCGGCGCCCGCCTGGCCGGCATTCGTCGCCGGGGCAAATATCTGCTGTTTGATCTGGATCATCTATCCGGTGGCACGACTGCCAGCCTGATTCTTCACCTGGGCATGTCGGGCAGCCTGCGCATCGTGCCGCCAGATACCCCACCCCAGCGGCACGATCACGTGGATATTATTTTTGCGGACCGCGTGCTGCGCTTACGTGACCCCCGGCGTTTCGGTGCGCTGCTCTGGCACGATCACGACACCCCGCTGGAAGCACACCCGCTGCTGGCCGTACTGGGGATTGAACCGCTAGAAGCGGGTTTTGATGGGGAATGGCTGCATACGCATCTGCACAAACGCGCCGGCCCGATCAAACCCGTGTTGATGGACAGCCATCTTGTGGTGGGCATCGGCAACATCTATGCCGCGGAAAGTCTATTTCAGTCGCGTATTTCACCGTTACGGGCCGCCAACAACATCAGCGCCAACCGCTGTGACCGACTCGCCGATGCGGTGCGCCAGACACTTTCTGCCGCCGTTGCGGCCGGCGGCTCCAGCGTACGGGACTATGTCCATTCCGATGGCGGTGCCGGCTGTTTTCAACTGCAATGCGCCGTCTATGAACGTGAGGGGCAGCCCTGTCTGGGATGCGGCAAACCCGTCCGGCGTATCCGACAGGCGGGGCGATCCACGTTTTACTGCCCACACTGCCAGAAGTAACAATACTCGGTGAGAATGCCGCTTAGGC
>CAYLWV010000060.1:3571-6351 GCA_964387485.1 uncultured Dechloromonas sp.
AGGGAACACGCCCCCTTCGCTTTAACGCATTACTTGCCAGCCAGCTTCTCGTACTTCGCCCAGAGCTGTTCCTGGTTTTCTTCATGCGCCGGATCCTTGGGAATACAATCCACCGGACACACCTGCTGGCACTGCGGCTCGTCATAATGACCCACGCATTCCGTGCACTTATTAGGATCGATCACATAGATTTCCGGCCCCTGGGAAATGGCCTCATTCGGGCATTCCGGTTCACAGACATCACAGTTGATGCACTCATCGGTGATCATGAGCGACATAGCAGACTCCTGGACAACAAAACAGTAAAAGCGGAATTCTCGCCTATCGGCGGATTTTTAGCCACCCTTCCCGCATCAGGGGGATGGCTTACCCCATCCCCGGGCTACAAAGCAGGCGTTGACGTGCGGTGACACAAAAGAGCTGACATCCCCACCCAGACGGGCGATTTCCCGCACCATCGTGGCCGACACAAACATGTGCCGCTCACCCGGCGTCAGAAACACCGTTTCCACTTCCGGATAAAGACGACGGTTCATACCGGCCATCTGGAATTCGTATTCGAAATCAGATACCGCGCGCAAACCGCGAATCAGCACTTTGGCGTTCTGGGCATGCACAAAATCCATCAACAGGCCGGCAAAGCCGACCACACGGACATTGCCCAAAGGCGCCAGCGCAGCTTGCGCCATTTCAATCCGCTCCTGCAAACTGAACACTGGCGACTTGGCCGGGCTTTCAGCAACCGCTAACACTACTTCATCAAACAGTTCGGCGGCACGACGCACGAGGTCTTCATGGCCGCAGGTCAACGGATCAAAGGTGCCCGGATAGATGGCGATTTCACGTTTCAGCATGTCAGGAGGATTCCTGGTCAGTAGGTTCAGAGGCATAGGCGTAGAGATGATAATGCACCTGTCCGGCGAGACCACGGCGCACACAGGTCAACCTCGGCGCCAGATCATCCGGCAACGCCTGTTCCGACTCGATATACAGCCGCGCATCATCGGCCAGATGCGGCAACAAGGGCATGATGACCCGATCCAGCCATCCCTGTCCATAGGGCGGATCCAGAAACACCAGATCCAGCCGCTGCGAAGCAGCCCCCACCGGTCGCTTGAGATAGGCCAGTGCATCGGCACACACCACCCGGACAGCCGGATCACCCAGCGTCTGAGCGGCCGCCTGTAGGCACCGGGCCACCGGCACCGCCTGCTCTACCAGAATCGATTCGGCGGCTCCCCGCGAAGCCGCCTCGAAACCAAGGGCACCGGACCCGGCAAATAGATCCAGACAATGCCAGCCGGTCAGATTCTGGCCCAGCCAGTTGAACAGCGTTTCCCGCACCCGATCAGGTGTCGGCCGCAAACCCGGCGCATCCGCAACGACCAGCTTGCGACCGCGATGCCGCCCGCCAATGATGCGCACCTGGTTGGTTTGATTCGGCGGACGGGCTTTCGGGGGTTGCCCGCGGCGGACTGCCGTCGGTGCTGCACGACTCATGGCTAGAACCTCAATCCGCCGCCGTGCGGACAGTAACGAGCCCATCCGGCATCACATGCTTGCGGAAAGCGTCACGTACCTGCTCGGCCGTCAGCGCACGCACCCGAACCGGGTATTGCTCCAGCCAGTCAGTGGGCAGGCCATAAAAAGCCATCACATTCAGATTCGCTGCCAGCTTGCTGTTGGAATCAATACGCAGCGCAAAGCCCCCGGCAATATTGTCCTGCGCCGCTTTGAGCTGAGCGGGTGTCGGTCCCTTACTGACAAAATCCTTGAGCACCTGATCCACTACCTTCAACGCATCGTCGGCTTGAGAACGCTTGGTCTCGAGGCCAATCGTAAACGGCCCGGCCACCAGCTTGGGATCAAAATAACTGTATACGCTGTACGCGTAGCCCCGGTCTTCGCGCACCGCCTTGGTCAACAGCGATACGAACCCACCGCCACCCAGTGTGTAGTTGCCGACCTGCAAGGCGATCTGCTCCGGATCATCCCGTGCCACCGACGGCATACCCAACAGCAGATGCGCCTGTGATGCCGGGTGATCGACGCGCACGGTACGGGCTTGCGTCTGTGCCGGTGCAGGCAGCCCCTTCGTTACCGCGGCCTGATCAACCGGCAGATTGGCGGTCATCTGCTGCACCAGTGCTTCAGCCTCCGGTCGCGTCAGATCACCCACCAGGGCAATGCTGGCGCGCGCCGCACTGTAATGACGCTGCCAGAAAGTCTCCAGATCCGAGCGCGAGATGGCCGACAGCGATGCCGGCGTCGTCAAACGACCGTAGGGATGATCGGGATAAATCGCCGCCATATAGGCCCGTTGCGACAACACCTGTGGCTTGGTCAGCGATTCCTTGAGTGCCGCAATGCTGCGCGCCTGGTCCCGCTTGAACACCGCCGCATCAAAATGGGGCTGACTCAATGCATCCACCATCAGCCCCACGGCTGTTACGCGACGCTCCGGATCCGACAAGGTCCGCAGGCTGACGGTGGCGCTATCCATCCCAGCGCCACTACTCAACTGCGCACCGATGTCGGCCAGTGTTTCGGCGACGGCTTTTTCATCGCGGCTCCCGGCCCCCTGATCCAGCATCGCTGCCGTCATGGCGGCCAGCCCCGGCTTATCGGCCGGGTCAAAGGCGGCACCCGCCCGGAAACTGATCTGCACATCGATCATCGGCAGCGCATGCGTTTCTATAAAGTAAACTCGGGTTCCTTGCGCCGTTGTCCAGGATTGCACCGGTGCGGCGAACGCCGACCCCACGACCAGCAGCAACGTG
>CAYLWV010000060.1:6451-10593 GCA_964387485.1 uncultured Dechloromonas sp.
ACATCACCCACCACCACCAGAATGGCGTTGTTCGGCGCGTACCAGCGACGGTACCAGTCCCGCACATCCTGCACCGTCATCTGCTCCAAATCGCTCATCCAGCCGATAATCGGTCGCCGGTACGGGTGCGCCTGCCAGGTCACCGCATTCATGGCCTCATAGACACGGGCCGTCGACTGGTCATCGGTGCGCATCCGGCGCTCTTCCATAATGACCTGGATTTCCTTGCTGTAACCGCCCGGCTCCAGCGTCAGATGACGCATCCGGTCGGCTTCTAGCCCCATGACCGTTTTCAGCTGGCTGGCCGGCACCTGCTGAAAATAAGCCGTGTAATCGGTGCTGGTAAAAGCGTTATCTCGCCCCCCCAGGGCTGCCACCCGACGGTTGAACTCGCCCGGACCCACTTTAGGCGTGCCTTTGAACATCATGTGTTCGGTGACGTGCGCCACCCCGGTCACACCATCGTGCTCGTCAATACTCCCCACACGGTACCAGACCATCTGCACCGCCGTCGGCGCCCGATGATCTTCACGCACCACCACCCGCATACCGTTGCTCAGCGTGGTTTCAAAGGTATTGTCTTGCGTGCTGGCTGCCAGACTGGTGGTTACCACCCACCAGGGGGTCAGACAGGCCAAAAGCCGTAAAGCAAATCGAGGTCGCATAAGAAGATCGGTCTACGCTAGAATCATCAGATTACGAAGGATACCCCCGCCGCCATGTCTGACGCTACCGATAACCAACCTCGCCGCTCCTGGCGCGAACGTCTTTTCGCCGGTCTCTCCAAGACCCGGCAGTCCATTGGCGGCTCTGTGCGCAGTCTGTTTGCCCGAGGCAAGGTTGATGACGAACTGCTGGAAGCGCTGGAAACACTGCTGCTTTCTGCTGACGTGGGCGTCGAAGCCACGGTCACGCTGCTGGAAGACCTGCGCCAGCGCGCCCGTCGTCATAATCTGCAAACCCCCGAGGCCATTCAGGCGGCGATGGTGGACAGTCTGGCCGACCTGCTGCAACCGTTGGAAGCCCCACTCCAGATCACGCCACCCCCTGGCACCCCCTTTGTCATCATGGTTGCCGGCATCAATGGCGCGGGCAAAACCACCACGCTGGGCAAACTGGCCCATCATTTCCAGGCTGCTGGCCATTCCGTGCTGCTCGCTGCGGGTGACACCTTCCGTGCTGCCGCCCGCGAACAGCTTCAGGCCTGGGGTGAACGCAATAACGTCACCGTCATCGCCCAGGAAGGCGGTGACCCATCAGCCGTGATTTTCGATGCGGTTCAGGCCGCCAAGGCCCGAGGCATTGGTATTGTGCTGGCCGATACGGCCGGCCGCCTACCCACCCAGATGCATCTGATGGACGAAATCGCCAAGATCCGTCGCGTCATCAGCAAAGCCGAAGTAACGGCACCGCATGAAGTGCTGCTGGTACTGGACGGCACCATCGGGCAAAACGCCATCGGCCAGGTCAAGGCCTTTGATAAGGCCATTGGCGTTACGGGGCTGGTCATCACCAAGCTCGATGGCTCAGCCAAAGGCGGGGTCATTGCCGCGATTGCCAAACAATGCCCCAAACCGGTCCGTTACGTCGGCGTCGGCGAACAGGTGGAAGATCTGCAGCCCTTTACAGCACGCGCCTTTGCCGAAGCTCTGCTCGGCCAGTAAGCCATGAAACAGCTGCGGGCCGAATGGCCATTCCTGCTGTGCCTCACCACAGCCGCCGCCATTTTCTTTGCACCACTCCCCATTAACCACTTGCCCTATCAGGGCTGGCTGGCCGGCGGCCTGTTCCTCATTACGCTATCAGCTATCTTCCGAGTCACCCATCACGCCGATGAACTGGCGGAAATGCTAGGCGAGCCCTACGGCACCCTCATTCTGACCATGTCGGCCACCATCATTGAAGTCGCCATTATGATCACGGTGCTCGGGCATAGTGATAGCAACCCGACTTTTGTCCGCGACACGATTGCTGCCACAGTCATGATCACAGTCGGTCTGATGCTGGGCATGGCCATGTTCATTGGCGCCTTCGTCCACCGACAGCAGACGGTGAATACGGAAGGTGCGCTGACCTATTTGGGCCTCATCGTCCCGCTGGCCATTCTGGCGCTGGTCCTCCCTAATTTCACCAGCAGCACGATTGGCCCGACCCTGGCCCTGGCCCAGGAGATCTTTATTGCCATCGTCTCGATCGCCCTGTACGCCATCTTTCTGTTTATCCAGACCCGGCGGCATCGTCAGATGTTCAAGGACCGCTCGGCACCGGAACCACTCACCTTTGACCCGACCAGCCCACAGCGCAGCCGGCAACGCCAGCACACCCGCCAGGAGCTGATGGTCAGCATTGGCTGGCTGATCGGCAATCTGATTCTGGTCGTGTTTCTGGCCGAAGAACTGGCCGTGCTCATTGATGACCAGCTGGAAGCCAAGCACCTACCGGATGCCCTGGGCGGCCTGTTTGTCGCCATGCTGGTGCTGGCCCCCGAATGCCTGGCCTCAGCGAATGCCGCCCTGCACAACCGGCTGCAACGCTCCGTCAACATTGCGCTGGGCAGTGGCCTGGCCACCCTCTCCTTGAGCGTACCCGCCATTCTGCTGGCCGCCACCTACATGGGCCACACGCTGACGCTTGGCCTACCGAATAACGAAATGGTCATGCTGCTGGCCACGCTTTGGGTTGCCAACATCGCCCTGGCGACCGAGCGGACAAACTTAATGCAAGGCACTGTTTTACTGGTGCTTTTTCTGACGTTTGGCTTCCTGATCGTCGTCCCCTAAAAAATAATTGAGATTCCCGGGAACTTTTGACGTTTTTAGCACTCTATTGCTTTGAGTGCCAAAAAAACGATAATAGCGAAAGGGAATCCATGACAACGACTGCAATGACTATTGCCAATCCCAAAATGAATGCGCTGACCGCGATGCCATCGCCGGTCGGCAATCTGGACGCCTACATCCGTGCGGTCCAGCAATATCCCATGCTCACCGAGCAGGAAGAGCAAACGTTTGCCCGCCGCCTGCGCGACCAGGACGACCTGGACGCCGCCCGCCAGCTGATCCTGTCGCACCTGCGCCTGGTCGTGTCCACGGCCCGTCAGTACCTGGGCTATGGTCTGCCGCATGCTGATCTGATTCAGGAAGGCAACGTCGGGCTGATGAAGGCCGTCAAACGCTTCGATCCAGAGCGCGGTGTGCGTCTGGTGTCCTTTGCCATGCACTGGATCAAGGCTGAAATTCATGAATACGTGCTGAAAAACTGGCGCCTGGTCAAAGTGGCGACCACCAAGGCCCAGCGTAAACTATTCTTCAACCTGCGCAGTATGAAAGGCAACGCCAGCCATCTGGATCAGGCGACGACGGAAGCTATCGCCACACAGCTGAACGTGTCGGAAGCCGATGTACGTGAAATGAACATGCGCCTCTCTGGCCATGACATCGCGCTGGATCCCGGACCGGACGTCTCGGATGAAGACAACTTCGCACCGATCGACTATCTGGCCGATGACACCATGGAGCCGACGGCCGTGCTGGAAGCCCGCGACCGTGACCGCCTACAGTCTGACGGCCTGCAACAGGCACTGGCCCAACTGGATGACCGCAGCCGCCACATTGTCTCGGCGCGCTGGTTGGCCGATGACAGCGGTGCTACGCTGCAGGAACTGGCCGATGAGTATGGCGTTTCGGCAGAACGGATCCGCCAGATTGAGGCCAAAGCCCTGAAGTCGCTGCGCACACACCTAGTCGCAGCCTAAGTCCCGGACCGGATGGGCGGCCCTGCCGAAAAACGCAGGAAAGCCGTATAATTCAACGTAGTACGAAGCGCCCGCCCGTTGCGGGCGCTTCCCTATTTTTTTGTCAGAGTTCTCGACACCCGTATTCAGGAAATCGCATGGCCGGTCATAGCAAGTGGGCAAATATCCAACACCGTAAAGGTCGCCAGGATGAAAAACGTGGACGTGTTTTTTCGCGTCTGGCCAAAGAAATCACGGTTGCCGCCAAAATGGGCGGTGGTGACATCAATTTTAATCCGCGTCTCCGCATGGCGATTGATCGTGCCAAGGCCGTTAACATGCCGGCCGACAACATTGATCGCGCCATCAAAAAAGGCACCGGCGAGCTGGAAGGCGTTGAATACGTTGA
>CAYLWV010000061.1:0-10493 GCA_964387485.1 uncultured Dechloromonas sp.
GGTACGCGGGTTGTTCAAAGCACATTGCCCAGCTGGAAAATTGGCAGATACATGGCGACGACCATGCCGCCGATCAGCAGACCCAGAACGACCATGAGCAAGGGCTCCAGCAGATTGCCGAGCATGCGGACCGTGTCGTTGACCTCCTGTTCGTAGATGGCGGCGACTTTATTCAGCATGAGATCCAGTGCACCAGATTCTTCGCCAACGGCGACCATCTGCACGACGAGTGGCGTAAAGACCGGTTGGGATTGCAGGCAGGCAGCCAGGCTGACACCCTGTTGCAGTTGCCGATGAATTTTCTGGGCGGCCGCGATGAAACAGCGGTTGCCGGCACTCTGGCCGGCAGGTGCCACGGCGTCGAGTAGCGGGATGCCGGCAGCGAGTAGGCTGCACAGTGTCTGGCTCCAGCGTGCCAGCGCTGCCTGCTGCAGAAGACGGCCTATACCGGGCAAGCGAAGCAGCCAGTCATCCGTGTGTGTTTGCCAGACCGGGTTTTGGGACCAGCGATGATAGAGCAGCCAGATGAGACCGCCGCTCAGGGCCAGCAGGGATAGGCCGTAGGTTTGTACGGCTTTTGCACCATCCATCAGGATTCGGGTTGCCCAGGGTAGGGGCGCACCAAAACTGCTGAAGGTGCTTTCGAACGCAGGCACCACCAGTGTGAGCATGAGCAGGGTGACGATGACGGCAATGCCGAGAATGGCAACCGGATAAGCCAGGGCGCTGCGGACACGGCTGCGGATGGCCAGCATTGTCTCGCGATAGGTTGCAATACGCTCCAGCATGACATCCAGTAGGCCGGCCTGCTCGCCGGCGGTGACCAGTGCACAGGTGAGTGGGTCGAACAAGGCGG
Organism: uncultured Dechloromonas sp.; assembly: GCA_964387485.1. Classification (GTDB taxonomy): domain Bacteria; phylum Pseudomonadota; class Gammaproteobacteria; order Burkholderiales; family Rhodocyclaceae; genus Fluviibacter. The sequence goes on from CAYLWV010000061.1 coordinate 857, forward strand.
GATGCTGTTGCATGGACTGGGCAAGCCCACGGCCCATCTGCAAATCGGTACGCATGTCGAGCAGGACACGGTTGGCCGTGGCAAATTCCTGGGCTTTCGCCAGCACCTCCAGTGCCGACAGCAGTGGGATGCCTGCGTGAATCAGGGTGGCCAGCTGGCGCAGAATTAGCGTGACGGTTTTGTCAGGAACGCGTGGTGCGACGCCCCATGGGCGTTTAATCCGTGTCGGGGTGATGCCGCGTCGACGTAGTTCGACGCGCGCCCGCACTTCACTGGTCGCGTTGATCTCCCCATTGAGCAGTGCGCCGTTTTGGGCAAATCCAGCCCATCGATAACGTCGTGGCCGCCCGTTATCAGACATCGGTTGCGGCGCTTTCAGGGCCTTCGGTTTCGGCCAGAATTTCGGTCAGCGATGTCAGGCCGGCTCTGACTTTGGCCAAACCTGCCTGGCGCAGGCTCTGCACACCATCCTGCCGGCACTGTTGTGCCAGATCGCTGGCGCTGCCACTGTGCAGCATGATGTTCTGGAGTGCTGTGGTGACCGGCATGACTTCGAAAATGCCGATGCGGCCACGGTACCCGGTGCCGTGGCATCGGGGGCAACCGATGGGCTGGTAGAGTTGCCATGTGCCCTCATTCAGTGTCCGGAGATCGGTTTCACTAAACCCGGCGTCACGCAGCGCAATCTCTGACAGTGCCACCGGCGTCCGGCAGTCGCATAATCGGCGCACCAGGCGTTGGGCGATGACCAGCAGCACGCTGCCAGCCACGCTGTAATCCGGTAAGCCGAGTTGGCGTAAACGTTCCAGTGTGGCGGGGGCTGAACGGGTATGGAGTGTGGAAAGAACGAGGTGGCCGGTCTGCGCGGCCTTGATGGCAATCTCGGCGGTTTCCGTGTCGCGGATCTCGCCGACCATGAGGATATCCGGATCCTGTCGCATGAAGGCGCGTAAGGCAACAGCGAAACTCAGGCCGGTGCGTTCATCGATATTGACCTGGTTGATGCCCTGGACCGGGATTTCAACCGGGTCTTCGACGGTGGCGATGTTGATGCCGGTCTGATTGAGTTCGTTAAGACAGGCATAGAGGGTGACCGTTTTCCCGGAGCCGGTCGGGCCGGTGACCAGGACCATGCCACTGGGTTGGTGAATTGCCTGTGTCAGACGCGATAACTGATCAGACGTTAGTCCGAGTTGATCAATCGACAGGCGGGCGTCCTGGCGATCCAGAATGCGCAGGACAATCTTTTCGCCGTACAGCGTGGGCATCGTACTGATGCGTAGGTCCACCAGCGTGCCATCATCGGTGTGGGCGCGTAGCTGGCCGTCCTGCGGTAATCGTTTTTCGGCAATGTCGAGTTTGGCCAGAATCTTCAGTCGGGAAGCCACCATATCCTTCAAGTCGTCGGGCGGGGCTGTTTGTGGTTGCAGAATGCCGTCGATCCGGTAGCGTACGCGATAGTTGTGTTCGTACGGTTCGAAATGAATATCGGATGCACCGCGCTCAATCGCAACGCTCAGTGTTTTTTGTAGAAAGCGCACGACCGGGGCATCTTCAATCTGTTGGTCGGGGACCGGATTGTTAGATGCCAGGCCGGTGCTGCTACCGGAGGCCGGTTGTTGTGCGAGCTCAGCGAGGTGCGTCAGGGTCTGCACACTGGCGACACTCGGCTCGATGTCCAGACCGGTCTGAAAGCGCAGGGTGCTGAGAAGGGCATCGTCCGTCGGGTCGGCCATGGCCAGTCGCAACCGTTTGCCATCCAGGCTAAGTGCCAGATAGCGGGGTGTCGGCGGGAGGCTGGCGAGCGGGCGGTGTGCTGCTGCCGGTAGTTCGGTATCGGCACAGACAAATCCGAACGTACTTGCGATGAAGTGGGTCAGGGTATCGCTGTCGATCAGTGTGGCCGCCACCAACTCTGCCGGGAGGCTGGTTTGCCGTTGATAGGCACGCTGGACGCAACGTTCGACGGCCTGGTGGTCAGCGATTAGCCCGCTCTGGATTAGTGCGCGGGCCAGAACGCTCATGATGCCCGGTCGAGCAGAATTTCCAGAACAAATCGGCTGCCGACATAGGCCAGGAGCAGCATGAGAAAGCCGGTAATGGTCCAGGCGGTCGCTTTGGCGCCACGCCATCCGTGCAGCCGGCGACCGATGAGCAGGGCGCCGAATATCAGCCAGGACAGTAAGGCAAAGATGGTTTTATGATCCGCACGAATCCACTGACCATAGAACTGTTCCGAGACCAGCAGGCCGGTTGCCAGTGAGGCGGTGAGCAGCAGAAAGGCGATGCCCAGCATGCGGAACAGCAGGTTTTCCATGCGGAGCAGCGGAGGAAAGCGCTGCTCGGTGGTCAGTTTGGCCGGATGGTGCAGATCCCGCTCGGCGATCCATAGCAGGCAGGCCTGTAGCGTCGCCAGCAGGAATACCCCGTAAGCCAGCATGGCGAGAATGAAGTGCACCCGGAAGAGCCAGGCATCGATGTGGACCAACGGATGTTCGACGGGGAAAATCAGGGGCAGCAGCACGCCAGCCGTTGCCGTTGGCAGAATCAGTGCCAGTAGCCCGCGCTGCTTATAGGCCAGGCTTTCAAACCCATGCAGGAGTACCGCCAGCCAGAGAATCACCGACACCGTCAGCGCAAAGGAAAAACGGACCGTGCCGCCACCGAACATATCCAGATACAGCGCAGCGCCATGGACGGCGATGGCAAAGCCCAGCAATGCCGGCGAGAGGCCGGCTGAAGTGCGGTGCTGCCCGCCCGGTGCGAGGTGTTTGGCCAGCCGGGAAGCGGATTGACGGGCAACCTGACGCAGTACCTGCCAGGTCAGAACGCCATAGGCCATGGCAGCAATGATCGTTAGGATCGTGGCGAGTGGGAAGGGAAGCGATACAATCTGGGACATAAGCTATATTTATATCACGTAGCCCGAACAAATGTCTGAGACTGATCAATGCTGGAAAATCTGACCCAACGCTTAAGCCGCGTCATGAAAACCATGCGGGGTGAAGCCCGTATGACCGAGGCCAATATCGGCGATGCCCTGCGCGAAGTGCGTATGGCACTGCTAGAGGCTGATGTGTCCTTGTCCGTCGTCAAGGACTTTGTGGCCCAGGTCAAGGAAAAAGCGCTGGGGACGGATGTGGTTGGCTCGCTGACACCGGGTCAGGCTTTTGTCGGCGTGGTGCACGAGCAGCTCAAGCAGCTGATGGGTGAAGCCCAGGTGCCGCTGGCGCTGAATCAGCAACCGCCGGCGATTATTCTTATGGCGGGTTTGCAGGGCGCGGGTAAAACCACCACGGTTGGCAAGCTGGCGCGCTGGCTCAAGCAGCACCAGAAGAAAAAGGTCATGGTGGTGTCGTGTGACGTCTATCGTCCGGCGGCGATCGACCAGTTGAAACACGTTGCCGACCAGGTCGGTGCCACGTTTTTCCCGTCTTCGCCGGACCAGAAGCCGTTGGAGATTGCGGCAGCGGCAGTGGATTGGGCCCGTAAGCATCACGAAGAAATCCTCATCGTCGATACGGCGGGCCGTCTGGCCGTGGATCAGGCCATGATGGACGAAATCAAGGCGCTGCACGCCCAACTCAACCCGATTGAAACCCTGTTTGTGGTTGACGCCATGCTGGGTCAGGATGCGGTCAATACGGCCAAAGCCTTTAATGAGGCATTGCCACTGACGGGCGTTGTGCTGACCAAACTGGATGGTGATGCGCGTGGTGGTGCGGCGCTCTCTGTGCGGGCCGTCACGGGTAAGCCGATCAAGTTTGTCGGTGTCGCCGAAAAACTGGATGGCCTGGAGCCTTTTTACCCGGACCGTATGGCATCCCGTATCCTGGGGATGGGCGACATCCTGTCGCTGGTCGAAGCCGCCTCGCAGCAGGTAGATATGGACCAGGCCGCCGCCATGGCCCAGAAGATCAAGTCGGGCAAAGGCTTCGATCTGAATGACTTCCGTGCCCAGGTAGCGCAGATGCGTCAGATGGGGGGCATGACCGCGCTGATGGATAAATTACCGGCCAAGTTTGCCGAAGCCGCTGCCAAAATGCCGTCGGGTAGCGATGACAAGATGGCGCGCCAGATTCAGGGCATCATCGACAGCATGACGCCGAATGAGCGGACAAATCCCGAGCTGATCAAGGCCAGCCGCAAGCGCCGTATCGCCACAGGGGCTGGTGTGCAGGTGCAGGATGTGAACCGCTTGTTGAATCAGTATGAACAGACGCAGAAGATGATGAAGCAGTTTGGCAGCATGTTCAAAGGCAAGGGTGGCATGATGAAAATGATGCGAGGCGCCAAGTCGATGTTCGGTGGCAAGCTGCCCTTCTAAATCGACTGCGCCGGTAAAATAAAAAACGGGCACCTCTGTGGGTGCCCGTTTTCATGCAAAGCGTGAACGATTACGCTGAAAGCGCCTTGCGCAAGTAATCCACCACGCCTGCACGGTCAATCATCGTCGCTTCCGCGTCGCGACGACCCTTGGCTTCGACCTGGCCGGCAGCCAGGCCCTTCTCGCCCACTACGAGGCGTTGCGGGATGCCAAGCAGCTCCATGTCGGCAAACATGACGCCGGGGCGTTCGTTGCGGTCGTCGAGCAGTACATCAAATCCGGCGGCAATCAGTTCTTCGTAGAGTTCGCTGGCGGCTTGTTGAATGGCTGGCGACTTGTGATATCCCATCGGAACGACGGCGACGGTAAACGGGGCGATGGCGGCCGGGAAGGCGATACCCTTGTCGTCATGGTTCTGTTCAATGGCCGAGCCGACAATGCGGGTCACGCCGATCCCGTAACAGCCCATCTCCATAACCTCAGATTTGCCCTGCTCGTTCAGGAACGTGCAGTTCAGCGCTTCGGCATATTTGGTACGTAGCTGGAAGATGTGACCGACCTCAATACCGCGCACGATTTCCAGAACGCCCTTGCCATCGGGCGATGGATCACCGGCAACCACGTTGCGGATATCGGCGACTTCCGGTTCCGGGAGGTCGCGGCCGAAGTTGGTGCCAGTCAGGTGCATGTCATATTCATTGGCGCCACAGGCGAAATCCGCCATGACGGCCACGGAGCGGTCGGCGATGACGCGGATGCCCGGCTTGATTGCCACCGGCCCGATGAAGCCGGGAATGCAGCCCAGAGCTTCCTTGACTTCGTCTTCGCGGGCAAAACGGAAAGCGCCGATGCCGGCAATTTTGCCGGCCTTGATTTCGTTAAGCTCATGATCGCCACGCAGAAGCAGCAGGACGAGACCGCCATGGCCACCTTCTGGGTGCTCGGGGACGATGGCCAGGGTCTTAACTAGGCCGGAAAGCGGTATGTCGAGCGCCACGGCGACGTCTTCGCAACGCGATTGCTTGGGGGTGGCGACACGAACCAGCGGTGCACTGGCCGACGGGCGAATTGTTGCCGGTGCCAGGGCTTCCGCCAGCTCGACATTGGCCGCAAAGTCGGAGGTGGGGCAGAAGGCGATATCGTCTTCGCCCGAGTCGGCCAGCACATGGAACTCGTGCGAGCCGGTACCGCCGATGGAGCCAGTGTCAGCGGCCACAGCGCGGAAACGCAGACCCAGGCGCGTAAAGATGCGGCTGTAGGTGTCATACATCACGCGGTATTCGCGCTGCAGATCTTCAAAGCTGGTATGAAACGAGTAGCCATCCTTCATCAGGAACTCGCGGCCACGCATCACGCCGAAGCGCGGGCGGATTTCGTCGCGGAATTTATTTTGGATCTGATACAGATGGATCGGTAGCTGGCGGTAGCTCTTGATTTCCTTGCGGACGAAGTCGGTGACCACCTCTTCGTGCGTCGGGCCGATGACGAAATCGCGCTGGTGGCGATCCTTGAAACGCAGCAGCTCGGGGCCGTACTGCTCGCCGCGGCCGGATTCCTGCCATAATTCAAAGGGTTGCACAGCAGGCATGAGCATTTCCAGGGCGCCGGCGCGGTTCATTTCGTCGCGGATAATGGCCTCAACTTTGCGGAGTGTGCGCAGGCCCATCGGACTCCAGGTGTAGACGCCCGAGGCCAGGCGGCGGATCAGACCGGCGCGCAGCATCAGCTTCTGGCTGATGACATCGGCGTCAGACGGGGCTTCTTTGAGAGTGGTGATCAGAAACTGGGAAGAGCGCATAGTGAACCCTAATAAGGCATCAACGTGGGGCTCTGACTCGGGAGCCAGGCGCCGCGGCCAATGAAATAAAGCGGAAAAACGGCATTCTAGCGGATGCCGGCTTTCGTCTGGGTGCTGGATGTGCCAGAATCAGGGCAATTTCAAATTAACGCAGGTGATTTATGCTAGATCGTGAAGGCTATCGCCCCAACGTCGGCATCATTCTCTGCAATGCACGTAACGAAGTCTTCTGGGGCAAGCGGGTCAGGGAGCATGCCTGGCAGTTTCCGCAGGGTGGTATCAAGCGCGGAGAGTCTCCCGAAGAAGCCATGTACCGTGAATTGCACGAGGAGGTGGGGCTTGCGGCCGAGCACGTCAAGATTCTCGGCCGTACGCGAGACTGGTTGCGCTATGAAGTGCCGGAGCAGTGGATTCGTCGCGAGTGGCGTGGCAACTATAAGGGCCAGAAGCAGATCTGGTACCTGCTACGTCTGACCGGCGGGGATCATCACGTGCAGTTGCGGGCGACATCGCATCCAGAATTCGATGCGTGGCGCTGGAGCCAGTACTGGGTACCACTCGACTCGGTGGTTGAGTTCAAGCGCAATGTCTACCAGCTGGCGTTGGGCGAGCTGGAGCCGTTTCTGAATGCGGATCGTTTGCGTCATCCGGCGCTGGGGCGTCGTGGGCGCCGTCCGCCGCAACATGGCCCTAGAGCGGAAAGCGTTGTCGTATTGGTCGATGATGCTGCCGGTGCTTCGCAAACGGAGGAGGGGGTATGACCCGATTCGGATCGTTGCTTCGGTGTTTTAGCGGTGTACTGGCCGGCATGGCGCTGGCCAGTGGCGCGCTGGCTGCCGTGGAGTGCGATACGCGCAAGTATTATGAGTGCTACGACTACCAAGAGTCCGAAGAAGACAAAAAAGTCTGGCAGGAAGAGAAATACACGCTGCCGGCGGCTCCGGATAAGGACAAGCTGATATCGTTCGAAGTCAATGTCTCCAATGCCAATCGCTTCTTCGTGGACCCCGCCAGCGTATCGGTCGGCACGGATGGCGTGGTACGTTATACCGTGGTCATCGAGTCTGACGGCGGTGCCCGGACGATTAATTACGAGGGCTTGCGCTGCAAGACCCGCGAACGTCGTCTGTACGCCTTTGGCCAGCCGGATGGCAGCTGGATCGAAAGCAAGGGCTCGTCGTGGATCCTGATGCAGAAGCAACAGCACAAGATGCACAACGCCTATCCGGCGGTGTTGGCCTATGAATATTTCTGTATCGATATGGAACCGCCCCAAAGTGCGGAAGTGGCTGTCGAGCGCCTGCGGTCGGGCCCGGCGGCAAACTCAGGAAGGTGAGACCCCATGAGCATTGATACCCTGATCATCGAAGCCGACAAGGTTTTGCGGACATTGTTTGCCTCCCAGCGCAGTGTGCGCCCTCATCCCGATGCCGGCATGCCGGAGGCTGATCTGTCCGAAGCCGAGCGCAAACATGTGGCCGGCCTGATGCGCGTGAACCATAGTGGTGAAGTCTGCGCTCAAGCCCTGTATCAGGGGCAGGCGCTGACCTCACGAGATCCGGCGGTGCGTGATGCCTTGCGTGAGGCGGCTCACGAAGAAGTGGAGCATCTGGCCTGGACCGAGCAGCGACTGAGGGAGTTGGGCAGTCATACGAGCTGGCTGAACCCGCTCTGGTATGCCGGTTCGCTGACAATGGGTGTGATTGCGGGTAAGTTGGGCGACCGCTGGAATCTTGGCTTTTTAGCAGAAACCGAAAAGCAGGTCACGGCGCATCTGGAAAGCCATTTGGCGCGTTTGCCGGAAGCGGATGCCAAGAGTGCAGCCATTATTGGGCAGATGGCGATTGATGAAACTTCGCATGCGCAGACGGCAGAAGCCTTGGGTGCTGCCCAGTTTCCGCCTCTGGTGAAGCAGATGATGCAGCAGACAGCCAAGGTGATGACCGGGCTGTCCTATCGGATTTAAGCAGCGGCAGCGTCCCGGAGATCTAGATCCCAGGTGATCTCGGCGGTGGCGCCCAGCATGGCGGTTGCCGAGCAGTACTTGTCTTTGGACAGGGTAATGGCGCGTTCTACGGCTTCGCGCTTGAGCTGGTTGCCCGTCACGATGTAGTGTAGGTGCAGCTTGGTAAAGACCTTGGGCTCGGTCTCGGCCCGTTCGGCGCTCATTTCAACCTGGCAGCCCGTTACCGGGTGGCGACCGCGCTGAAGAATCAGCACCACATCAAAGGCCGTGCAGCCGCCTGCGCCGGCCAGCATCATTTCCATCGGGCGCGGCCCCAGATTGCGACCACCCAGATCGGGCGGGCCATCCATAGTGACTTGGTGACCACTGCCGGTATCGGCAACAAAGGTCATGTGATCAGTCCAGGTGACGCGGCATTCCATGGTGATGCTCCGGTAAGCGTAAAGGAAGGGGAGAGCAGGATTGTAAATGGCTCGTTGCCGTTTGTCCGCTGGCGGGCAGGTTTTGGTGGCGCACATCTGTTGTGCGTCGCAGCAATAGATCAGTGGTGACGCGAAGAATCGTCAGTGCCCGGCCTCTCATAAAAGAGCCTGGCATAAATAAAATCTATATTTTTCATGTGGCTATGGCTTTTCGCGTCGGTGGTTTGGGGAAAGTACGATGTGTGCAGGCCTGTGCGTGAAATTTTTTGCGGCGCAAGAAAAAGCCTTGCAATTTTAGTATTTTGTCGCTACATTGATCTCGTAGTACAGACATGCAGCACCGTCTGTCAGGTTGTCTCCTCCACCCTCCTCCTTTGGTGTGGATTTACGCGGAATCACTTGTGTGGTTCCGCGTTTTTTTTTGCCGTTTTTTACGGGTGCGGGCGCGCCATCGGCTTCTTGGCCCCGCGCAAGGTAAGTCAGAAGGGCTTTGTAACAACACTTGCAGCCGATCTGCAGGATAAAGTTGGAAAATGCTTGACTTGGTTTTGGGACTGTTGCTAGAATCCACGTTTTTCCAAATTCCGCGCCGTCTCTGGCGCCACGGAAGTGCATAAAATGAAGACCTTTTCCGCCAAGCCGCATGAAGTCCAGCGCGACTGGTTCGTCGTTGACGCCACGGACAAAGTCCTGGGCCGCGTTGCCAGCGAAGTCGCACGCCGCCTGCGTGGCAAGCATAAGCCTGAGTACACCCCGCACGTCGATACGGGCGATTTCATCGTTGTTGTCAACGTTGAAAAGCTGCGCGTGACCGGTAACAAGGCTGAAGACAAGAAATACTTCCGCCACTCGGGTTACCCGGGCGGTATCTACGAAACGACGTTTGGCAAGATGCAGCAGCGTTTCCCGGAGCGTGCTCTGGAAAAAGCTGTGAAGGGCATGCTGCCGAAGGGTCCGCTGGGCTACGCCATGATCAAGAAGCTCAAGTGCTACGCCGGTGGTGTTCATCCGCACACCGCTCAGCAACCCAAGTCGCTGGAAATCTAAGAGGTCGTTATGGCAGAACAACAATACTACGGTACCGGTCGTCGCAAGAGCGCCGTTGCCCGTGTTTACCTGAAGCG
>CAYLWV010000062.1:0-5011 GCA_964387485.1 uncultured Dechloromonas sp.
CACCGGGCGATTGATCCGGCGCAGCAACTGCGCAATATCCTTATCCAGCGGCGTAATGCCTTCACGGCCATCCACCACGAAAATAATGCGGTCAGCTTCATGAATAGCCTGCTCGGTCTGGCGCGCCATTTCCTGCGTGATGCCTTCACGCGATTTGGGTTCGAAACCACCGGTATCGATGGCCAGAAAACCCTTGCGGCCGATTTTGCCGTGGCCATAGTGGCGGTCACGCGTCAGACCGGGCATGTCGGCGACGATGGCGTCACGCGAGCGGGTCAGACGGTTAAACAGAGTGGATTTGCCAACGTTGGCACGGCCAACCAGGGCGATTGTAGGTTTCATTGCAACGTTACCGCCATCAGAGACCCTCCTGCTGTTTGCAGCAGAACGGTATTAGGACCCAATGCAGGCAGGATCGACATGACCCCACCGCCGCCGACATTCATGCGGCTGATAAATTCACCGTTATCCCGGTCGAGCACATGCAGAAAACCTTCTGCGTCGCCCACCACCAACCCCATAGGCAATGCCACCGGTGCTGAAAGATTACGGTATTTGAGCTTGTCCTGACGCCAGACCGAGGCACCCGTGCCTCGGTCAAAAGCATGTACAACGCCCTGCTCGTCAGGAATAAACACACGACGGTCATCCATCGTGATGCCAGCAACCGAAGACACCTCACGTGACCAGATCTGCGTACCGCCCTGCATGTCGAAACAGGCCGCGCGGCCCTGGAAGGCTACGGCGCACATTTGCGGTCCCTGCACCACCGGGACGGTGACTACATCGGAGACCCGATCCAGCTCGGTGGCACCGCGCGGAACAGAGACGGTGCCTTCCCAGGCCGGTGCACCATTCTGTAGCGAGAGCGCATACAGTTTGCCGCCAGGCATGCCGACCAGCACGAATGGACCAAAAGGCAACGGCGGCGCGACTGAACGCACGGCCAACGGCGGATTGCTGCGCTGATAGTTCCAGCGCTGCTTGCCATCCATACCGTCGAGGGCAATGACGCGGTTGTCACTGGTGCGTACAATCACTAGCCCTTCAGTAATGGCCGGCGCAGCAACCAGCTCACCTTTGACGTTGGCAGTCCAACCGGGTTTACCGGTTTCAAAGTCAAATGTCAGCACTTCGCCTTTATAGGTGCCAACCACCACCAGACGGCCATCACTGGCCGTGCCAGCCGAGAGCTTCTGCCCGGCATTGGCCCGCCAGACTTCCTTGCCATTATCCAGGCGGATCACGGTGCCATCATGCGAGGCCGACAACACCACCGGGCCACCACTGGCCGGCAGGAAGCTGAATCGGCCGGCTTTGCCGACCGAGGCCTGCCACTCCTGCTTGATGCCGACCCGCTCGACAATTGGCGTTAAAGGCGTGGGCTTGGGTTTGGAGCTCCCGAACAAACTGCACCCGCCCAGCGCCAATGCCAGGAGGCTAACGGCTGCAACGGTTTTGAGTTGGCGAGCGTGGCGCATCCGATTACTTTCCCGAAGCCGCTGCGGTCGTCAGCGCATCACGTTTTTCAATCAGCAGACGGCGCAGCAGCTGACCCGGTTCGCTACCGGCGAATTCCGAATTCGGCGTGACATCCTTAGTGGCCGGCTCGAGATTTTTCAGCGCTGCATCATAGCTGGCACGCGCTTCACTGAGCTTGCCCTGTGCGACATAGATATCGCCTCTGGCAGCATCAAAGCGTGCGGCAAATCCCGGGGGGGGCGTATCGGACACGGTTTTCAGTGCACCGTCAAAGTTCTTGTCATCCATCTGCATGCCAGCCAGGCGCAGACGGGCAATACCGCGCACCGCATCCTTGCCGTTGTCAGCTACCCAGTTCAGCTGAGCTTCAGCACTTTTGGCATCACCTGCAGCTTCCAGCGTGGTGGCGGCTAGCAGCGCACCCAGCGATGCAAACTGGCTGCGCGGATACTGGTTGACCAGCTCTCCGGCCGCCAGCTTGATACGGCTCGTATCCTGCTGAGCACTGGCCTGTTGCAACACCAGATAAATCCGGCTGGCTTCTGCGTTCTGGTTCTTCAGGTAGCTCTGCCACCCGTACCAGCCGAGCCAACCCAGGGCGACAACCAGCAGAATACCGATGGCCCAGCCGCCATACTGCTTCCACCAGCTGCGCAGGGCAGCAATCTGTTCCTGTTCTTCGAGATCGTAAACAGCCATTTCCGATTTTCCTATAGAGATCCGGCGCGCTTAGAAGCCCTGACCGAGATCGTTTTCCGTCCATTGTGACATGATGTGCTCAGCCAGATCGTCCAGCGGCACACGAACCTGGTTATTGGCGGTTTCACCCTCCGCCCAGTCTTTCTGACGCATGGTCTTAACAGTAACCTCACCGCGGGCGACTTCATCTTCACCAATAATCACGGCCAGCGGCGCACCGGAGTGATCCGCCCGCTTCATCTGCGATTTGAAGCTGCCACCACCGCAGTGGTAAACGACATTCAGCCCGGTATCACGCAGGCTTTCAGCCACACGGATCGCCAGATCGGCAGCCGCATCGCCCTGGTGAATCAGGTAGACATCAGGCGACGCCGCTTGCGGCAGATGCCCCGCATCTTCCAGCAACGCCAGCAGCCGCTCGACGCCCAGCGCAAAACCACAGGCCGGTGTCGGTTTACCGCCGAGCTGCTCGACGAGGCCATCATAACGGCCCCCGGCGCAGACGGTGCCCTGAGCACCCAGCGCATCCGTGACCCATTCAAAGACCGTGAGGTTGTAGTAATCCAGACCCCGGACCAGGCGCGGATTCACGGTAAAAGGGATGCCGGCATGACGGACCAGCGCTTGCACGCGCTCGAAATGCGCCAGTGATTCGGTACCGAGGTAATCCATCAGACGCGGCGCGGCCGCCACCAGTGCCTGCATCTCCGGATTTTTGGTATCCAGAATACGCAAGGGGTTGCTGTGCAGGCGACGCTTGGCGTCGTCATCCAACTGATCCTGATGCGCTTCAAAATAGGCGATCAGTGCGGCGCGATGTTCGGCGCGTTCAGCTGGCTGGCCGAGACTATTGAGCTCCAGGCGGATGTTGTCGAGCCCCAGTTCTTGCCACAAGCGGGCGCTCATGAGAATCTGCTCGGCATCAACATCCGGCCCGGTGAAACCGAAGGCTTCGACTCCGACCTGATGAAACTGACGATAGCGACCTTTCTGCGGGCGCTCGTGACGGAACATCTGGCCCATGTAATACAGGCGCTGCGGACGTTCGGCGGCAACGTTATGCTGGATCACCGCGCGCACGCAACCGGCTGTGCCTTCGGGGCGAAGGGTCAGCATCTCGCCATTGAGACTATCGACAAAGGAATACATTTCCTTTTCGACGATGTCAGTGACTTCACCAATGGCACGCTTAAAAAGCGGGGTCGGTTCCACAATCGGCATACGGATCGGACGATAACCGTAACTCTTGAGCCAGCCACGCAGGGCCTCTTCCAGCCACTCCCAGGATTCCGCCGCATCGGGCAGGATGTCATTCATGCCGCGTACGGCTTGCAAACGCTCACTCATGCTTGTCTTCAGGCTTTCCGCTGGTATGTACGGGCGACATACCGGTCAATAATGTCTTTGAATTCGGTAGCGATATTGTCGCCACGCAGCGTCACGGTTTTCAAACCGTCCTCGAATACCGGCGCAGCCGGCACTTCGCCGGTGCCCGGCAGAGAAATACCGATGTTGGCGTGCTTGCTTTCGCCGGGGCCGTTGACGATACAACCCATCACGGCCAGCGTCATATTTTCAACACCGTCGAACTGCTCTCGCCACTGTGGCATTTGGGCACGCACATAATTCTGCACTTCGGCCGCCAGCTCCTGGAAGAAGACGCTGGTGGTACGCCCGCACCCCGGACAAGCCGTCACTAATGGCGTAAACGCCCGCAGACCCATGGTTTGCAGCAGCTCCTGCGCAACCTGCACCTCCAGGGAACGTGAGCCATTCGGCTCCGGCGTCAACGACACGCGAATGGTATCGCCAATACCTTCCTGCATCAGCACGGCCATGGCCGCTGTCGAGGCCACGATACCCTTAGAACCCATACCGGCCTCGGTCAGCCCAAGGTGCAGCGGATAGTTGCAGCGCGCCGACAGATCGCGGTACACCGCAATGAGATCCTGCACACTGGATACCTTGCAGGACAACACAATCCGATCTCCCGGCAGACCGATATTTTCTGCGAGCGCGGCCGATTCCAAGGCCGACAGGATCAGGGCTTCACGCATCACATCACCGGCCGAGCCTGGCGTCGATTTGCGGGCATTGTCATCCATGACACGCGCCAGTACCGACTGATCCAGGCTACCCCAGTTAACGCCAATGCGTACCGGTTTATGGTAGCGAATCGCCAGTTCGATCATCTGCGAGAACTGCTCATCCTTCTTTTTTCCAAAGCCGACGTTGCCCGGATTAATGCGGAACTTGGCCAGTGCTTCGGCACAGGCCGGATAATCGGTGAGCAGACGGTGACCGTTGTAGTGGAAATCACCAATCAACGGTACATCCATATTCATGCGCAACAGATGTTCACGAATCTCCGGTACGGCCGCTGCAGCTTCCGGCGAATTAACCGTAATGCGGACAAGTTCGGCACCGGCACGGGCGAGCTCGGCCACCTGAATCGCCGTCTTCAGCACGTCGGCCGTGTCGGTGTTGGTCATGGCCTGAACCACGATTGGTGCACCGCCCCCCATAGCCACCTGACCGATGGTGACGCGACGTGTCTCTTTACGTTGCAGGATCATCGTATCTGCCTCGATGCGGTGAATTAACGGAGAACCTGACGAGCTACGTCATCGGTCGACAGTTTGTCGAGTTTAACGGGCTCATCGCGCCAGCGGGCCTGCACCTGACGCGCATTGCCAATCAGCACGTCCAGCGGTGCCGCACCGGTAATAAACTGAGTGGTACCCGCTGCGTTCAACTGTGAATAGATGATGCGGCCGGTGTAATCACGAACTTCGACCCAGGCAGGCGCTGAAAACTTGAGTTCAAGGGT
>CAYLWV010000062.1:5111-9077 GCA_964387485.1 uncultured Dechloromonas sp.
TTTTCCCAGACACCGGCGGGTACGGCATAAGCCAGAACAATGGCCAACGTCATCATGACCGCGCCGGTTTTCAGCATACGCTTTTCCTGACGTTTGCTCTCACCGTCACGGCGCGATGTCGGCGCTGCCTTGCGCGCAGTATTACTTTGCGCGAGGTTCTTTTTCATGGCCGGTGCCGCACCGGGGATCTCTGCAATCAACGCATCCACGGACACATCGAGCAAACGCCCATAGGCACGCAGAATACCGACGGTAAAAGTGCGACCGGGCAAAGCGGCCCAATCGGATGCCTCAATCGATTCGATAACACGGGGGCTGACTTTCAACGCATAGGCAGCGTCACCGATTGAAAGACGCTTGGCCTCTCGCGCCCGCGACAAAGCTGCATCAGTGACAAGGGCTTCCGCAGGTGTGGTGACAGGCGCCTGCATTGGGGCCATATCAAGTTCGTTTTGTGGGTGCTGTTCGAGATCGTTTTGCATGGTGCTGTCCGGAATCACCGGTTACTGAAGTGTCGGTCGGGTCAATGCCGTCGCATCGAAGGTTGTCGTCACACCGAGCGCGGATGCGCGTTGACGGTATCGGGCCGCCAGGGTGTCATCACCCATGTCATGCGCACAACGGGCCGCGGTGACGAGTGCTTTGGCCGGCGTGCCGTAAAGCGGGTTGGCCAGCGCCAGGTTCAACTGGGCCAACCCTGCAGCATACTGCTGCGACTCGCAGAGAAAGAGTCCATAGTTATTATGGATCTCGGGGTCGTTCGGCGATAGCAACACGGCCCTCTGAAAACTGTCGCTGGCTTGTTGCCGCTCACCCAGTTGCATGTACACGAGACCATACATGCTGTACGCCGGAGCGTATTGCGGATCAATGCGGACGGCGTTGCCCAGTTCCTCCAGGGCGGTTTTCATGCTGCCCTGCTGGAAATAGAGTGCGGCCAGCTCGGTATGAATGCGGGCACGGCTCAAGGGATCGGCCGGGATCGGCCGAGAGTCTCCGGAGACCGGTGCACTGCCCGTGGTGGTGCATCCGGCCACCAGCATGGCAGACAGCCATACCAGAATGCTTTGGCGCATGAACGGCCGCATCAGACCGCGCCTCCTGAGGTCACGCTCAGGACCGGCGGCATCTGACGCGTCCGCTTGGTTTTATCCTGTACCTGTCCGGCCAACTGACCGCAGGCCGCATCAATATCATCGCCGCGTGTTTTACGCGTGGTTGTCACATAACCGGCGCCGATCAGCACATTGGCAAACGTGCTGATCCGGTCTCGTTGCGAACGACGATACGGACTACCGGGGAAAGGATTGAACGGAATCAGATTGAATTTGCAGCGAAAGCCGGCCTTAGCGACCAGGGCAACCAGCTCCCGTGCCTGAGCCGAACTATCGTTAACGCCATCAAGCATCACGTATTCGAAGGTGATGAAGTCGCGGGGCGCCTTGTCCAGATAGCGTTTGCAGGCAGCCATAAGCTCTGCCAACGGGTATTTCTGGTTAATCGGTACCAGCACATCACGCAGGGCGTCGTTCGGCGCATGCAGCGATACGGCCAGCGCCGTCGGGCAAGCTTCGCGCAAACGGTCCATGGCCGGCACCACGCCAGAGGTAGAGACCGTGACACGACGACGAGATAAGCCGTAGGCATGGTCGTCAAGCATCAGATTCAATGCCGGTACCAGTGCCTCAAAATTAGCTAAAGGCTCACCCATCCCCATGATGACGACATTCGAGATGATGCGCTCACCGGCCGGATCAAAACCCAGTGCGCGGTTGGCCAACCAGAGCTGGCCAATGATTTCGGCCGTGGTCAGGTTACGGTTGAATCCTTGTTTACCCGTCGAACAGAACGCGCAGTCCAGCGCACAACCCACCTGGGTTGAAATACACAGAGTGCCTCGATCCGTTTCCGGAATGAACACGGTTTCGATTAGGTTGCTGGCCCCCACATCCATCAGGAACTTGCGGGTACCATCATCGGAAATCTTGTCGGAAACAATGGTTGGCAAACGGATTTCGGCCACAGTCGGCAACCGCTCGCGAAACACGCGCGCAAGGTCCGACATGGCGGAAAAATCAGTTTCGCCACGCTGATAGATCCAGCGTAAAAGCTGATTGGCCCGGAAAGGCTTTTCGCCAATCTGGGCCAACCAGGCTTTCAGCCCGGCCAAATCGAGGTCGAGCAGATTTTGCATCTGAACGTCTAAGCGATGACTTAGCGGCTGTAAACGTTCATGCCGGGGAAGAAGAAGGCCACTTCCACCGCAGCCGTTTCCGGGGCATCCGAACCGTGAACGGCGTTAGCATCAATCGATTCTGCGAAGTCAGCGCGGATGGTGCCCGGCTCAGCCTTCTTCGGATCGGTAGCGCCCATCAGTTCGCGGTTCTTGGCAATCGCGTCTTCGCCTTCCAGCACCTGGATAAACACCGGGCCCGACGTCATGAACTCGACCAGATCCTTGAAGAAAGGACGCTCTTTGTGAACGGCGTAGAACTGACCTGCTTCGGCAGCCGACAGGTGCACCAGACGACCGGCAACAACCTTCAGGCCAGCGCCTTCAAAGCGGGCGATGATTTGACCGATGACATTCTTGGCGACGGCATCCGGTTTGATGATGGAAAGGGTACGTTGAATAGCCATGAAAAACTCCGTTCGGGTCGGCAATTGATAAAACGGCTATTTTAGCAGAATCAAGGGTTGCGCAGCGCACCATGCCACCAAAAGAACCCAGCTCAGACACTGATTTCACAGGCTTTTTTATCGCCTTCCGGACAGATCGCCATGGCATATCCCGGCTGGCAGCAACGCCAAAGCCTGTCAGCTCTTGAAATCCGTCATGGAAATACCGAAGCGAGCCAGTTTGTCATAGAGGGTTTTGGCGGGGATCCCCAGAATGGCGGCGGCATCCGCTACATGCCCGGACGCCAGCCGGAGTGCATTCACGAGTGCACCCCGCTCGGTTTTTTCCAGCATCGGGCCTAGGGCCAACGGCTGCTGCTCGTCGGAATCGGCTTCGCCTTCGGCAAAAGGGAAACCGATAGCAACCCGCTCGGCAAAGTTTTTGAGTTCACGGATATTGCCGGGCCAGGCATGCGACACCAGGTAACGCAATACCGCCGCTGCGGGTTCTGCCGGTGGCACGCCGTATTTTTCCCGGTAATACGTCAGGTAATAATTGAAAATCAGCGGAATATCTTCCGCAATTTCACGCAAGGCTGGCAGATAGAGATTGACCACATTCAGGCGGAAATAGAGATCGCTGCGAAAACCGCCCTGATCTGACAACGTTTTCAGATTGACTTTGGTGGCGGCAATAATGCGGCAGGACACGGGGATCGACTCGTTCGCCCCCAGTCGCTGAATACTGCGCTCCTGGATCGTTCTCAGGAGCTTGGCCTGCAACGCCAGTGGCATAGATTCAATTTCATCGAGAAAGATCGTGCCGTTTTTGGCAAACTCGAATTTACCAATCCGCCGTTTCACGGCACCGGTAAACGCCCCAGCTTCGTGCCCGAAGAGCTCGCTCTCGAAAATAGTCTCGGGTAGCGCCGCACAGTTGATGGCTACAAAAGGCCCCGTCCGTTTACTGGCATAGTGCAAGCTTTGAGCAACGACCTCTTTACCACTCCCAGTCTCGCCATTGATGAGAATATCGACGCCGGTGGGGGCCAGTGCCGCAATTTTCTGCTTTAGCAAACGAACGCGTTCGGATTGGCCGATGAATACCGGCGCCCCCACCGCCTGTTCTTTGGACAGCGAGGCCACCTGATACACCAGACGCGCTTTGTCGACGGCGTTCCGTACGGTGGTTGTTAACCGGTCCGGGCTGAAAGGTTTTTCAATAAAGTCGAAGGCGCCCTCGCGCATGGATTCCACGGCCATGCCAATGTCACCATGCCCCGTCATCACGATCACCGGCACCTGCCGGTGCTCCGCCAGCACCTTGCGCATCACGGTGAGCCCATC
>CAYLWV010000062.1:9177-10249 GCA_964387485.1 uncultured Dechloromonas sp.
CCCAGGCCGAGCCCCTGCCCGGTGGGCTTGGTTGTAAAGAAGGGTTCGAAAAGCTGGCCGACCTGCGCCGCATTCACACCCGGTCCGTTATCGCTAAAGCGAACCACCACCTCGGCACCGCGCTGCTCGGCAACAATATCGATTTGTGCCTTGTCACGCCCAGTCAGGGCATCGACCGCATTCGACAACAGGTTAATAAAAACCTGCTCAAGCTTACCGCGCGCGCCTAGAACACATTCATCGCCAACCGTCATTTGCAACCGGATCTGCGCTTTATCGACAAACGGTGACATGACCAGCAGTGCATTCTGGATGACCGACTTCAACGGCACCGGTTCAATAGCCGTCGGATCATTGCGATACAAGGTCTTTAACTCGGAAAGAATGCCCCCCGCCCGCGTGACCAGCTCGTTAATATTATCGACATTCTCTGCCACGATATCCAGACGACCTGCGTCAATCAGTTTACGGGCATTGCCGGCATAGAGCTGGATGGCGGAAAGCGGCTGACTCAGTTCATGGGTAATGCCGGCGGCCATCTGGCCGAGCACCGCCATTTTGCCGGCCTGAACCGCTTCGTCACGGGTCTGCCGGAGAATGCTTTCAGCGCGTTCCAGTTCTGAAATCTTGGCGGTCAACTCGGCCGTACGCTCGGTAATCTTTGCGTCGATATTGGCATACAGCAGATGCTTTTCCTCACGCTCACGACGACGGAAATAGATATTCAATGCCGTGATCAGCAGAAATCCAACCGCAAAGCCGATGGCCAGCGCAGTAGCCATCGCATAGTTGCGTGCTTCACGGGTGTCATTGATCTGAGCAATCTGCCAGCCCTGCTTACCCAGAGGCACCGACTGAACCATGTAGCGCTTATCTCCGACGAGACTGACCGGCTCCTTGACCTCCAGCTGAATAGGCAATCCCTTATAAGCCATAGCAGCCAGCGGCTGACCAGGGAACTGCCGGGTCGTGGCAATGCGCTCTTCTGCGGAAGGATTCAGTGGCCGCGTCGTTTTGTACCGGTTCGTCGGATCTGAGGCCAGAATCACGACGCCATCCTCGTTGATGACAA
>CAYLWV010000063.1:0-9772 GCA_964387485.1 uncultured Dechloromonas sp.
CTGAAGGGCGGCGGCAACATGGCTGCTATCCACCTGTCGAATGCTGTGGGTGGTGACCTGTTCCTGGGCTTCATCTCGGCTGTGGCTTTCGCAACCATTCTGGCTGTGGTGGCCGGTCTGACCCTGGCGGGTGCTTCGGCCGTGTCGCACGACCTGTACGCTACCGTCATCAAGAAGGGTATGGCTGATCAGGCTGCTGAAATGCGCGTCTCGAAGATCACCACGCTGTTCCTGGCCGCGCTGGCAATCATCCTGGGTATTCTGTTCGAAAAGCAGAACGTGGCTTACATGGTCATGCTGGCCTTTGCCATCGCTTGTTCGGCGAACTTCCCGGTGCTGCTGATGTCGGTCATGTGGAAAGACTGTACGACCAAGGGTGCCGTGGTTGGTGGCTTCGTGGGTCTGCTGGCTTCGGCTGGTCTGACCATCCTGTCGCCGGCTGTGTATGAAGCGGTGATGGGTAATGCCAAGGGTAGCGCACCGTTCCCGTACGGTTCGCCGGCTCTGTTCTCGATGACGGCTGCATTTGCCACCATCTGGCTTGTGTCGAAAATGGACGGCAGCGCCCGTGCCAAGATCGACCGCGAAGGTTATCCGGCACAGTTTGTTCGTTCGGAAACCGGTATCGGTGCTGCTGGTGCCTCTGGTCACTAAGTAGTTCGATGCTCGCCACCTCGTGTGGCACGGAAGACCCGGGCTTCGGCCCGGGTCTTTTTTTTGCCCGGGAGATTTTGGGGCAATGCCTTGCTGCAAGCGGCTGTCAGGGCTGCGGGTGTTATAATTTATAATTGATAATATCGACCTTTACCGGGATCTATGCCGCTTCATCTCATCGGACTCAACCACCACACCGCGCCATTGGCGATTCGGGAGCGGGTGGCGATTGCGGCCGAAACGGTTGGTTCGGCGCTAACCACATTGCGTCAGTCCGGAGCCGTTGATGAAGCCGCCATTCTGTCCACCTGTAACCGCACAGAGCTTTATGTGTCAGGCGACCATGTTGATGATGTCCTCGGTTGGTGGATGCAGCATGCGGGTATGTCGCTGGATGAGGCGCGCCCGTATCTCTATCTTCATACGGAGCAGGATGCCGTGCGACAGGCCTTGCGCGTTGCCGCAGGGTTGGATTCGATGGTGCTTGGAGAGCCCCAGATTCTCGGTCAGATGAAGGATGCCGTTCGAACGGCTGAACAGGTCGGTGCCCTCGGTAGTCATCTGCACCGTCTGTTTCAACATGCCTTTGCGGTCGCTAAGGAAATTAGAAGTACCACCGGGATCGGTGAAAGTGTCGTCTCGATGGCTGCTGCTTCGGTGAAGCTGGCCGAGCGGATTTTTGATGATCTGAGCGAACAGTCGGTGCTGTTTGTTGGTGCCGGCGATATGGTGGAACTGTGTGCCACGCATTTTGCAGCCTGCAAGCCAAAGCGTCTCGTGGTCGCTAACCGGACGGTTGAGCGGGCGAGTGCGCTGGCGCAACAGATTCATGGTGAGGCCATCCGTTTGTCTCAGGTGGCTGACATGCTGCCGCAGTTTGATGTGGTGGTGTCCTGCACGGCCAGTTCCTTGCCAATTATTGGGCTGGGTATGGTGGAGCGTGCCATCAAGGCACGTCGCCATCGTCCGATGTTCATGGTAGATCTGGCGGTGCCACGGGATATTGAACCGGAAGTCGCCGAGCTGGATGACGTGTTTCTGTATACCGTCGATGATCTGGCCAGTGTGGTGCAAAGTGGTGTTGCTTCACGACAGGCGGCGGTCGTCGAAGCAGAGTCCATTATTGCTGCCCGCTTAGGGGATTTTCTGGATTGGCATGCGCGTCGAGCTCATGTACCGGTGATTCAGGCCTTTCGCGATAGCGCCAATCAGTTGCGCGCACAGGAGCTGGAGCTGGCGCGCAAGCGCTTGCAGCGTGGCGAGCCTGCCGAACTGGTACTCGAGCAGATGGCGGCACGCCTGACCAATAAGTTTCTGCATGGTCCGCTGTCGGCGATCAATAAGGCCTCACCGACGGATCGTGAGCCGCTGCAGATAGCCATGCGCCAATTCATGCTCGGTTGGGATGCGGGCGAATGACGCTCTGGCTGCTGATCTATGTCCTGCTGGGTCTGGCCTCCGGTTTTATTGCCGGGCTCTTTGGCGTGGGCGGCGGTCTGACCATCGTGCCGATTCTGTTGCTGCTGTTTCAGGCGCAGGGTTTTGCCGATGCTCAGATTATGCATCTGGCCCTGGGGACTGCCATGGCGACCATCGTGGTGACATCCATTTCCAGTATGCGGGCGCATAACCAGCAAGGCGGCGTACGTTGGGACATTTTCCGCGGTATGGCGCCGGGCCTGGTTGCTGGGACGCTTGTGGGTAGTCTGTTTGCCAGTCGGGTACCAACCGATGCGATGGCAATGGTATTTACGCTGATCGTTTACTGGGCATCGCTACAGATGCTGCTGGATATTAAACCCAAACCGACACGCCAGTTGCCGGGACGATCAGGTCTGATGGGTGTTGGTGGGCTGATCGGTGGCGTGTCGAGTCTTGTAGCGGCGGGCGGTGGTTTTCTGTCTGTGCCGTTCATGGTGTTGTGTAATGTGCCTATCCGCCAGGCGGTCGGCACTTCCGCAGCGCTGGGGTTCCCGATTGCGACAGCCGGTGTCATCGGTTACATCGTGGGTGGTTGGTCTCAGACAGATTTGCCAGGGCCGCATCTGGGTTTTGTGTATCTTCCGGCTTTTTTCGGGGTGGTAGTTTCCACGGTTTTCATGGCGCCCGTGGGTGCACGCGTGGCACACCGCCTGCCGGTTAAACAGCTCAAACGGGCTTTTGGCCTGATGCTTGCCCTTTTGGCAAGCAAAATGCTCTGGAATCTCTGGGGTTAAGCGGCCGCGCTGCGCCGGGTTTCCGGTTTATTGGGATGCCGCCGCTTCTGTTGGGACGTTATAGATTTTTTCCAGATTCATCAGAACACTGGGGGCCTGAGCGAAGCAACTTCTAACGATGGTTGGCGTCTTGTACCATTCGCTGCTACCGCGTGCTTCATCGAGAAAAGACTTGGTGACAATCGCGATATCGATATTATTCAAGCCGGCGCCTTTTAATTTCTCAAAGGCCGCCGAACAGGATCGGGTCAGCTCGGTACCTTCGCTTCTCGCCATGCGATTCATCAGGCTGGGGGAGGAGTCGTTCAGGAGTTGCATGAAATTGATGCTGGCGCCGGGGACTTTGTGATTCAGAATGCGTTCTGACGACAGGTTTTCATGCTCAACCAGGGCGTCAATGTCGTTGACCGTTGGATAAAACAGGGTCCTGGTGTACTGGAATTCGAATCTCACGTTGAACAACAATTCCTTGTCGGTCTCCGGGTTTCGCTGGAGTTGCTGGATTTTCTTGTCAGTGAGGGCTCCCAGCGTTTGATCCGTGCGATAGACCGGAATATCAATGGCCTTCAACCCCTGGCGCAATTCGGACCAAGTGAGAGAAATCGGTACCCGTGCATCAATCATGCCCTTGGCGAGCGTATTGGTTCGGGTTTGGGTTTCCGCAACGAGTGGATTGCCAAGGGTGGCGGAAACACCACCGATTGCGGCGGCGGCCCCGCCTGAAGCGACAATGGCCGCCGAGCCCAGTAGAAGTTTTGCCGGGCCGATGAAGTCCTGTGTTGTGTCGTTGGAGCTTTTGACATTGAGAACGACAGACAGGTTGCCCGGGTGAAACAGAGAGGTGGCTCCCATCCGCACCATGGGGACAACCTGCAACGGGGTGGTGCTCAATGAGGCGCAGGCGGCGCCTTCGTCACGACCGTCAAACGTGGCAATGGGAATTTCCGTCTTGTTCAAATTCGGCGCGAAGCCATTGGTCATGACAGAAAGAATTAATTGAGTTTTGTCAGACCCCCAGAAATTGCGACTCACCAGTTGTGTGCAGCTGCTGGTCGGGATGAGCTGTGAGGTGATGCTGACATAGGCATCATTGCCCTTGCCGCCTCGCAGCCAGGGTGTCGGTTCCAGTTTTGTCAGGGTTGGCTGCATGTCCGGGAAGAAAAACGTCGCGGCGTGTGCTGACGAAGTGAATCCGGCAACCAGAAGCACTGTCATGAGATACGCCCGGCAATTGCTATGGCGATTAAAGTAATCAGTAAAGGCGTAAATGGCGTCAGTTAAGGCAGCACGCATAGGGATGGCTTCGAGCAATTCTTTTTCATACGGTACAATAGCAGTTGTTGCGGGTGTGGTGAAATTGGTAAACACAGCAGACTTAAAATCTGCCGGCGAAAGCCTTGCCGGTTCAAGTCCGGCCATCCGCACCATTTCCTTGACGCCCGCCATGAAACCCAGTCTTCTCGATAAACTTCGCCAACTGGCTGATCGCCTGCAAGCACTGGATCTGCGTTTGAGCGAGCCGGGTGTCCATGATGATCTGGATGATTTCCGCCGAATCTCCAAAGAGCGCGCCGAGATTGAACCTGTTGTCGTGCTCTACGAAAGCTATTGCCAGCGATTGAATGATCTGGCGGCGGCAGAAGCGATGCTGGCCGACCCGGATATGAAAAGCCTGGCGCAAGAGGAAATTGCGGCCGTCAAAGCCGAATTGCCCGAGTTCGAACGTCAGTTACAAACGTTGCTCTTGCCTCGTGACCCCAGTGACGATAAGAACGTCATTGTGGAAATTCGTGCAGGGACCGGGGGCGATGAGTCGGCCCTTTTCGCGGGCGATCTGTTCCGTATGTACAGCCGTTATGCCGAACGTCGCCGTTGGCAGACCGAGGTGATTTCGGCGAGCGAATCCGACCTGGGTGGCTATAAGGAAATTATCTTCCGTGTGGTCGGACAGGGCGCCTATTCCGTGCTGAAGTTCGAATCCGGTGGCCATCGCGTGCAGCGGGTGCCCGAGACCGAAACGCAGGGGCGCGTTCACACCTCCGCCTGTACCGTCGCCGTGATGCCTGAAGCCGATGCGTTGGAGGCCGTGACCATCAACCCGGCCGAACTGCGCATCGATACCTTCCGCGCCTCTGGGGCCGGTGGTCAGCACATTAACAAAACTGATTCGGCGGTACGTATCACCCACTTGCCTACGGGTACCGTGGTGGAGTGCCAAGACGGTCGCTCGCAGCACCAGAACCGGGATCAGGCCATGCGGGTGCTGGTGGCTAGAATCGAGGACCAACGTCGGCGCGAACAGCATGCCAAGGAAGCGGCGACCCGCAAGAGCCTGATTGGCAGTGGGGATCGTTCCGAACGTATCCGTACCTATAATTTCCCGCAGGGTCGGATGACCGACCATCGCATCAACCTGACGCTCTATAAGCTGGCGTATCTGATGGATGGTGATATGGATGAACTGACCGGTGGTTTGGCCGCTGAGCATCAGGCCGAGCAACTGGCGGCGTTAGCCGAGCAGGACTGATCCGTGTGGACGCGCAGCCACGCGTAACCCGTGCTACAGCCATGCAGTGGGCTCGGCAGCATACGGATCGCCTTGATGCCCGGTTGTTGCTGGAGTTTATCTGTCAGTGCCGCCAGGCGGCACTGATCGCCGATCCAGACGCGTTGCTGACAGCGGCACAGTGGCCGCATTATCAAGCCCTGGTGATGCGCCGCGCGGCCGGAGAGCCCCTGGCCTATCTGGTGGGTGAGGCGGGTTTTTACGGATTGAATCTGGCGGTGACGCCGGATGTGCTGGTGCCACGCCCGGAAACGGAAGATCTGGTAGCCTGGGCGCTGGAGCTGATGCAGGGGTTATTTGCACCGCAAATTGCCGATTTGGGCACAGGCAGCGGTGCTATTGCGCTGGCATTGGCTCAAGCGCGACCGGATGCTCGGGTTCTGGCGGTGGATATTTCTCCGGCGGCCCTATCGGTTGCGACCGTTAATCGGGATCGTCTGGGTTTAGACAACGTTGCGCTGTGTTGCGCCAGCTGGTTTGACGGCTGGGTTGTACCGGGGGGGCTGGATCTGATCGTGAGTAATCCGCCTTATATTCCGGCAACCGACCCGCACCTGGGGGGTGATGGCGTTCGTTATGAGCCGCTGTTGGCGCTGACGGATGGGGCGGATGGTTTAAACGCTTACCGGGCATTGGCAGCGGGGGTGTCCGCCCATCTGAAACCCGGTGGCTGGTTGCTGGTTGAGCATGGGCACGATCAGTCGGCGGCGGTCGCCGGCCTCTGGCAGGCGGCTGGTCTGGACCCGGTGATGGCCCGGCAGGATCTGAGTGGCAATCCGCGCATGACGGCGGGTCAGCGGCCGGAGGCATCGACCTGATGCGATGTGTGTCACGGCTCTGGCGATCATGGCCATTGAGCTTACGCTGGGCGGTGGTTTTGTCCGTGGCCTTGCATCTGCTCATTATCTTGCCCTTGGGGCTTTGGCTGTATGCGACGCCCGTGGCGATGCCCCAGGCACCGCTGTCGGCCGTATTGCGTGGTCCGGGCGATGTGGTACATCAGGCAAGCCGGGAAGCGCAACGAGCGTTGCCCTTGTCGGCCGGTGCCCAGGCAAAACCGGTTATGCCCAAGCAGGATATCCTGCCGCGCCAGTCTAAAGATGCGGCACGGATAGCCGACAAGCCCCAGACTCAGGCACCGACGCCCATCGGCGTGGCACAGGGGGATCCATCCGTCATGCCCAATGCGGCCTCCAGAGCAGGGGTACAGGGTGGGGCGCCGGAGTCGGCGCGCGAAGGGGTCGATGCCGACGCGCTACAGCGTTATCGTCTGGCGCTCGGCGTGGAGGCGCGTAAAGCACGGCGCTATCCTGAAGTGTCGCGAGCCCGGGGGCACGAGGGGCTGTGTGAGGTGATCGTGGTCCTCTCCAGAGCCGGTGGCCCGCCAGTCGCGATACCGGGCAAGAGCAGTGGTTCCCCGACGCTTGATGAGGCGGCATTGACGATGGCCAGAGTAGCGGTCGAACACACCCCGGTACCGAATGAATTGCAAGGACGGAATCTGAAGATTCCACTGCGCATCCGTTTTACCCTGGATGACTTCTGATATCTGTACGTTTTTTGCCCGATATCAAAGAAACCGGGGTTGAAAGCAAAATCCGCGCCCTGATTTAAGGCGTCAAAGTGTTATAATCCATTGATTTTATTCGCCCGGAGTCGTTTGCGGATGAATTGTGCTGTTGCAGCACTGCGGTCTTGATGTCGTTGTTAAGCCGCCTGTTTCGTTTTTAGGAGAGCCTTACATGTTCAACGGACTCATTGATATGCCCTGGTGGGGTTATGTGGTCTACACCCTGATCGTGACGCACATCACGATTGCCGGTGTGACGATTTATCTGCATCGCCATTCGGCGCACCGTGCGCTGGAATTGCACCCCATCGTGTCGCATTTCTTCCGTTTCTGGCTGTGGCTGACGACCGGGATGGTCACCAAGCAGTGGACTGCGATTCACCGTAAGCACCATGCCAAGTGTGAAACGCCGGAAGACCCGCATAGCCCGCAGATCTTTGGTCTGCGCAAGGTGCTGTGGCAGGGGGCGGAGCTGTATCGTGCTGAGGCCAAAAACGACGAAACCATGAAGCGCTATGGTGCCGGTACGCCGGATGACTGGATGGAGCATCATGTCTACTCGCACTCGGTCATTGGTATCTCGATTCTGATGATCCTCAACGTCATTCTGTTCGGACCGATCGGCCTGACGATCTGGGCGGTGCAAATGGCCTGGATCCCTTTCTGGGCGGCTGGTGTGGTGAATGGCGTCGGCCACTTCTACGGTTATCGTAATTTCACCTGCCCGGACGCCTCGACCAACCTGATCCCGTGGGGCATTATCATCGGTGGTGAAGAGCTGCATAACAACCATCATGCATTCGGGACGTCAGCGAAGCTGTCGAACAAGTGGTACGAATTCGATATCGGCTGGTTGTATATCCGTACGATGGAAATGCTGGGTCTGGCCAAGGTCAAGAAGGTGGCGCCGCGTCCGAAGCTCGGCAAGGAAGCGGCTGTCGTGAATGCCGAAACGCTGGATGCGGTGATTACCCATCGCTTTGATCTGATGACCCGTTACGGCAAGGCGATCCGTCATGAGTTTGCGCGGACCCTGGAGCATCACAAGCATGATCACGCCCTGGCCGACAAGAAGACCTTGCGCCAGGCATCACGCTGGGTGGCTGGCGATCTGGAGCAGATGCCGGCTGAACTGCGTCAACCGGTGAATAGCGTGCTGGCAGAAAGCCCGGCACTCACCCAGCTGTGTACGATGCGCACCCAGCTGGTTGCGATCTGGGAAAAGACCAATGCCTCGCGTGACCAGCTGGTACAAAGTCTGCAGGAGTGGTGCAAGCAGGCAGAAGCATCAGGTGTGCGTGCGCTGGAAGAGTTGTCGGTGCGTGTACGCCGCTACGTGATTTAAGTTTCTAATGTTTCAGGAAACAACCGGCTGCGGCCGGTTGTTTTTTTTCAAGGTGTTTATATGAGTGACTTGCCAAGCCAGGAAACACTGGCCGATGTATCCCCCGCCACAGAGCCGACAGCGGCTACCGGTGGCCAGCGAGCCAAAAGTATTGGCCCGGAAGTGCAACGGCGTCGTACCTTTGCCATTATTTCCCATCCGGATGCCGGTAAAACCACGCTGACGGAGAAGCTGCTGCTGTTCGCGGGTGCGATTCAGATTGCGGGTAGTGTCAAGGCACGTAAAGCCAGTCGTCATGCGACCTCGGATTGGATGGAGATCGAGAAGCAGCGCGGCATTTCTGTCGCCAGTTCGGTGATGCAGATGGAGTATGGCGATTGCGTGATCAATCTGCTGGACACCCCGGGTCACCAGGACTTTTCTGAAGATACCTATCGTGTACTTACTGCCGTCGATGCAGCGCTCATGGTGATTGACGCCGGTAATGGCGTCGAACCACAGACATTGCGTCTGCTGGAAGTGTGTCGTGCTCGTAATACGCCGATCATTACGTTCATCAACAAGCTCGATAGCGAGGTGAAAGACCCGCTAGACCTGGTGGATGAAATTGAAAAGGTGCTCAAGCTGACGGTGGTGCCGTTCACCTGGCCGGTGGGCATGGGTAAGCGTTTTGCGGGTGTGTATGACATCCGTAAAGACCAGATGCGCTTGTTCCGTTCGGGTAAAGATCGACTGGAGACCGAATCAGAAACTTTGCAAGGCTTCGAGCATCCGCAGCTCGCTGATCGCTTCGGTGCCGAGTTTGAACAGGCGCAGCAGGAAGTGGAGCTGATTAGTGGGGCCTCGGAGGAATTCGATAAAGAGGCGTTCCTCAACGGTCAGCAGACACCGCTGTTCTTTGGCTCGGCCATCAACAACTTCGGCGTGAAGGAAGTGCTCGATGCCTTGTCGGAGCTGGCGCCGGCACCGAAGTCGCGGGCGGCCATTCAGCGGGTCGTCAACCCGGATGAACAAGCTTTCTCCGGCGTGGTCTTCAAGGTGCAGGCCAATATGGACCCGGCGCACCGTGACCGCATTGCCTTTGTGCGTATCTGCTCCGGCAAGTTCACGCGCGGCATGCAGCTCAAGATTGGGCGAACCGGCAAAAGTATGCGAACAGCCAGTGCCATGTCCTTTCTGTCACAGCGTCGTGAATTGCTCGAAGAGGCCTATGCGGGGGATATCATTGGTTTGCCCAACCATGGCTTGCTGCAGCTCGGCGATACGCTGACCGAAGGCGAAAAACTGCAGTACACCGGCTTGCCCTTCTTCGCGCCGGAGATTTTCCAGGCCGTCGAAGTGGCTGATCCGATGCGGGCCAAACAGCTGCGCACCGGTCTCCAGCAGTTAGGGGAAGAGGGTGCCATTCAGGTGTTCCGTCC
>CAYLWV010000064.1:0-9486 GCA_964387485.1 uncultured Dechloromonas sp.
TCGGCCGCCCCCAGCAGCACAAAACCCAGAGCAATGTACACCTGACGTGCCGCCCAGTGCAGCACCCCATCCGGCTGCTGGGCATGCTTGTGGACATAGCCGGAACGTACCTTATGCTGATTGGCTCGCGCCTCTTCCGTGGCCAAACGGCCATCCGCGGTTTCCTGATCCAGGACCGAGCGCAGATAGGTCTCATCCATGGCATCCCGCGCGCACAACACCAGCACGGCCGATGCATTCATGATTTTCGGCGCGTTATAGGCAAAGTCACCTGTCGCGCCAGCGGCCACCCGGCGTTTTCCGACCTCTGTCGTGGCCATGAAGAAATGCCAAGGCTGCGCATTCGTCGACGATGGTGCCATGCGGAGCAAGTCACGAATCTGTGACAGCTCCGCATCACTGAGCCGGGCATCGGGGTCAAAGGCCTTGGTGGTTTTTCGTTGGTGGGTCAGATCGGCAAGAGTCATAACGCATCCTGAAAGGAATAGGGAGACAACAAAGGGCAAGGCGGTAAAAAACCGCAAGACGCAGCACGTTCGGGCTGCTTCGGCTAGTATGTTAACCGTATAAGACGAAGATATGACAGCGCTCGACTCCCCCCTCTTTCCCGAAGCCCACCTATCCAATCTAACGGCGGATAGTGTGATTCTTTGTGCCACGCAACGCTTGGCACAAACCTTGGCGCAGATACACGACGAGGCCGCCGCCCAGCAACAGGCCTGGCAATCACTTCCAGCAACCACACCCAGCCTTTGGTTAGCCAATCTACATGCCGCACTGGATCTGCGTGGCTTATTGCCCCCGGCACTAAACGGTCTGCGGGTACTGAATACCTTCCAGGAACAGTTGATCTGGGAACAGGTCATTCGTGGCGCATTGAACACGGCGCTTGAGCCCCTCTTCGATCTCTCGGCACTAGCCGCCAATGCCAGCCAGGCACATCGACTGTCGATTCAGTGGAACATTCCCGTCTGTCGGGCAACAAACACGACAAACGAGCAGGCTGAATTTCAACAGTGGCAAGCAACTTTTCAACAGCATTGCGAGTCACGACAGTTGATTGATACAACGCGCATGCAGGCGTATCTCATCGACCACCTGCCGGCCATCCCCAAATCGTTGCTCAGGTCTCAGGTTGTCTTTGCCGGCTTCGATCACTACACCATCCTGGAACAACGTCTCCAGCAACAGCTGGCCGGCATGGGCATCTGTCTCAACACACTCGCCCAGGCTAATCACCAATCTCAGATCCGTCGTGTCGCGCCAATTGATCTGGACGATGAATGCCAGGCAATTGCCCAATGGGCTCAAGCACAGTTACACCGGAACCCCAGGGCCCACCTGGGAATCGTCGTTCCGGACCTGGCAACGTATCAGCATCCGTTACAGGATGCACTTGAGGACCGGCTGACTCCGGAACGACTGACCGGATATCACGCCACTCAAGCGCGACCGTTCAATATCAGCCTCGGGCCACCTCTGGCGGCAACGCCCATTACGCAAACAGCGCTGACCTTACTGCATATCCTCGCCACCTTCCGAGACATTGAGCAACCCGTTTTCGTCAGCCTGCTGCATAGCGCTTACTGGTCCGCCGCCAGCACCGAAGCCGATGTGCGTGCCCGTCTTGATGTCGCCTATCGTAACAGTGTCGCGCTCAAGGCTCCATTGCGGCGTTATGTGGATTTTGCCGATTGGCTACTGACGGAGCAGCAGCTCCTGGCACCTCATTTAAGACAGCATTTTGCCACCCTGGCCCGCACTGCCAGCCGTTTGCGCGGAGAGCACTCGCCCGCTGAGTGGCGACACCTGATCGAATCGGCACTCACGGCTTGTGGATGGTTACACGACGGACAACTCAACAGCCTGGAGTTCCAGACGCGCCAGGCCTTTCTGGAAACACTGGAAGAACTTAGCCGACTGGAACACATCAGCGGCAAGCTCTCACTATCCGGCGCAGTCGCGTTGATTCGCCAACTCTGTCAGGAAAAACTGTTTCAGCCCAAAACGCATGGGGAGCCCCCCATTCAGATTCTTGGCATGCTCGAATCCACCGGCCTGGTGTTCGACGCCCTATGGATTGCCGGCCTAACAGACAACAGCTGGCCGCCGGTCGCACGACCCAACCCGTTGCTTTCTATCAGTGCACAACGCGCACAGAATGCGCCTAATGCCTGTGCCCGGGTACAACTGACATTTGCACAGCAGATACAGGCGCGCTTGCTGCGCAGCGCCCCTGAAATCACGGTGAGCGCCCCGCTCCGTGAAGGCGATGCAGCACTACACCCCAGCGCCCTGATTGCCGATCTGCCATTAGCGGCATTACCGGAATCAACGCCCCTACCCTGGGTTCAGAGCGTGCTTTCCCGGGATCCGGCAGCACTGACTTGCATCGAGGATACGTTTGCCCCACCGGTTGAAGAAGGCAACCGGGTTCGCGGTGGCACCTGGCTGCTGCGTGCACAAGCCATCTGCCCGGCCTGGGGATACTATGAATTCCGTCTGGGTGCCAAAGCATTACAAACACCGAGCGAAGGGCTGGATGCACGCCAACGCGGGACACTGGTGCACCATACGTTGGAAGTCTTCTGGAAGGCAGCACAGAACCTGGACACACTCCAACAGCTGGTGCAATCCGGTTTGGAAACTGCGGTGGACCAGGCGGTGGATGCCGCACTGAGTGAATTTAATGCCGACAAGCGCCACGAACCCCTAAAACCGCGTCAACTCACCCTCGAACGCAACCGGCTCCGCCGCCTGATCACCGCTTGGTTAGGCGTCGAAGCCGGGCGGAAAGAAGCCTTTACGGTATTGCATACGGAGCACGAATTCAAAGACACCATTGGCGGTATTGAAGTCAGGATGTTTATTGATCGGATAGACCAACTGGACGATGGCCGGATTCTGATTGTGGATTACAAAACAGGGGCCAGCATCGACACAAAGAACTGGGCCGCAGACCGATTGACCGAACCCCAGCTGCCGATATACGCCGCAATTGCCCAGCCGCCTGGCGGCGACGTCGCTGGCGTGGCCTTTGCGCAGGTGCATCTGGCCAAGCTCGGCTTCAAAGGGATTGGTGACGCCATTCAAACCCCCGCCGGTATAGAAGACCTGCAAACCGACAAAGCGCGACGACTCTTTGATTCGGCACGGTTCCCGGACTGGGCCAGCGTGCTATCTCACTGGCGGCAAGCTGTTTACACCATTGCCGCCGAAGTTTGCCGGGGCGATGCCGGTGTGCGCTTTGCCAACGACAAGGACCTCCTCTATTGTGATGTGCGGCCGTTACTGCGGCTGGCAGAGCGCACCCAGCAGCTCGAACAGTCGTGCCTCAAAGGGGAGTCTCGCGATGCATAAGTCCGTTACCCAGGAGACCACATCGCTGACGCCTGAAGCGCAGATTGCCGCCGACCGGGAAGCCCGTTGCCAGGCGCTGAATCCAGAAAAATCATTTATTGTTGACGCCCCGGCGGGTGCCGGTAAAACCGAACTCCTAACTCAACGCTTTCTGGTGCTGCTGGCGTGTGTCGCCGAACCGGAAGAGGTCGTCGCGCTAACCTTTACGCGCAAAGCGGCCGCCGAAATGCGGGACCGGGTGATGACCAGCCTACGTCGGGCAACGCAGCCGTTGCATGCTGACGCCCCCGAACACACGCAAACCACCTATCGCCTCGCCCAGGATGTTCTAGCGCAGAATACGCTGCTCGGGTGGCAATTACTGGAACAACCCGGTCGTCTGCGGATCATGACGCTGGATGCGCTCTCCATGAATCTGGCGCGCCAGATGCCGCTACTTTCCCGCTTTGGTAGCCAGCCTGCCCTGAGCACAGAGTGCCAACCGCTCTATGAGAGCGCGGCCCAAGAAACGCTCGAGCTGCTCGACAGCACCGACAACAGCCGTGATGCCGAAACGGTTGCCAGAGTCCTGGCCTATTTCGACAACGACGACAGCCGCCTCAAAAAGATGCTGGTGGCAATGCTTGAGCGACGTGATCAGTGGCAGAAACATGCGTTCAGTCAACCTGGCGCAGGATTGCAGCAGGAAATCAGCCGTGTACTGCGCGGCCTGGTGGAAAATGAGCTAAAGGGTATCTCGACTCAAGTCCAACGCATTTTTAACGGAGAGGTGATGGCTGCGGCCAGGCATGCCGCGGCTAACAGCCCGGAGGCCTCGATTCATATCCTTGCCGGCTGGCATCAGGCATTAGTCAGCGATGCGGAAGCACTCCCGCTATGGCGGGCTGTCGCCGATCTTTTCCTGACGGGTAGCGGCACGCTACGCAAAGATTACCGAGCCCCCATCAACCTGGCCGGCCCCACCAATAAAGCGCAGAAAGAAACGCTCAAAGCCGCATTGCTGGAAATCGACCGCAATCATCTGACCAACGAGCTCTTAAAGATCCGGACGCTCCCCGAACCACAGCTCAACGAGGAAGCGGCAGCGATCATCAGCGACCTGGCACGCTTGCTCCAGTTGGCCAGTGGCAACCTCTGGCTCGCCTTTGTCCGGGAGAAAACGGTCGACCATACGGAGATCGCTCAGCGCGCCCTCTCCGCGCTGGGCGAACCTGAGGCACCCACCGATCTGGCCCAGCAACTGGACTATCAGATCCGCCATCTGCTGGTGGACGAGTTTCAGGACACCAGCCCAACCCAGGTCGCCCTGCTGGAAAAACTGACCGCAGGCTGGTCACCGGACGCGGGCCAGACACTCTTTCTGGTTGGCGATCCGATGCAGTCGATCTACCGCTTTCGTAAAGCCGATGTCGGTCTGTTTATTCGCATACGCCAGCAGGGGATCGGCCACATTCATCCGACCCCCCTGCGTCTATATCTGAACTACCGCTCCACCGGCAACATCGTGGATTGGGTCAATCAAAGCTTCCGGTCCATTTTTTCGGCAAAAGATGATGCCATGCGGGGCGCCGTCTGCTTTAGTCCCGCCGTCGCAAAGAAGCCGACGACATCCGGGGCCGGCGTCTCGATTCATCCGATCATCAGCGGTGAACCCGCCGACGACGGCGAAGAAGTCGCGGCACACACACCCGCCGACGAGCGCGAAGCACAGCGTATTCTCCAGTTAATCCAGGAGGCTAGAAACGAACAGCCTACCGGCACAGTCGCGGTACTGGTGCGGGCACGTACCCATCTTAATGCCCTCGTCTCGCTCTTACAGACACACGAGCCACGCTTGCCCTTCCAGGCGGTGGAAATTGATGCCCTCGCGGCACGCCAACCGATTCAGGATCTGGTCTCACTGACACGGGCGCTCCACCACCAGGGCGACCGCATTCACTGGCTGGCCATCTTACGCGCACCCTGGTGCGGCCTGCGCCTGCAAGACCTGCACCGACTGGCGGCTGATGACCACGACCAGACGCTCTGGGCCCTCATGCAGGATGACGCACGTATTAACACCCTATCTGATGATGGGCAGGAACGCTTGCATCGATTACGGAGTGTACTGAGTGATGCCTATGAGACACGCAGCCTGCTGCGCCCCAGACGCTGGATAGAGGGCATCTGGCGTAGCATTGGCGGCCATCTGACGCTCCACAGCCCTAATGACGTGGCCGACGCACAGGCCTACTTCAAACTTCTGGATCAACTAGATCAGCAGGGCAGTCTTGATATCACCCGTCTGGACGATGGTTTGAAGCGCCTCTTTGCCGCGCCAGATACCTCGCCGGACAGCAGCCATGTGCAGTTGATGACCATCCACAAATCCAAAGGGTTGCAATTCGATACGGTCATTATCCCGGGGCTGCACAAGCGATTGCCAGGAGACGATAAGGCGCTTCTCCTCTGGGACACCGTACTCCTCGACGATAACCAGGAACACCTCGTAGTGGCGCCCATTGCACCGACAGGACCCATCACGCCAACAAGCGTGCGATCTGCTGTCCCTACGGCTTATGATCTGCTCCGTGACCTGGAAAAAACCCGGAGCCTCAACGAAGCCCAACGTGTGCTCTATGTGGGGATCACACGCGCCGAACGCCGCCTGCATCTGCTCGGCGTCGCCACTCGTGACGCAAAATCCGACGACGGGAACACATTACGGCCGCCGCCGGCCGCCTCCCTTCTGGCACCGCTCTGGCAGACGCTGGAAGCAGATTTTCAGGCCGCCGCTGCGGAGACCTTATCCGCTAAAACGGCCGATACGAACCCACGTCCATGGATGGACCCGACGCTTTATAACCCACCGTTGGTACGCCTTGAGCTTGGATATGTACCGGAGCCACCGGATACAGCGACTCGGTCCGTGCGGCTGCGTGACACAGAAAACAGCTTAGCCATGGGCTTCGCAACGAATACGGCTCAGGGACTCCTCGACCGACATATTGGCACCTTAACACACCGCTATCTGGAAGCCATCGCCAATGACGGCCTCGAC
Organism: uncultured Dechloromonas sp.; assembly: GCA_964387485.1. Lineage (GTDB taxonomy): Bacteria > Pseudomonadota > Gammaproteobacteria > Burkholderiales > Rhodocyclaceae > Fluviibacter. Next base: position 6,401 of record CAYLWV010000064.1, read on the forward strand.
ACCTGGTCGCCAGACCGTATTCATGGGCTGTCACGGGTCATTGAGCGGTCGCTACTTCGGGAGGGCCACAGCCTCGAGGCGGCACAAGCGGCTACACAACAGGTGATCCGTGAAGTTGCTGGCGCACTGACCTCAGAGACGGGCCGCTGGCTACTGGCTCCAAGAGCGGCCGCGGCTTGCGAGGTCGCCATGAGTAGTCAATCCTCGGAAGTCACGCAAGCTTTTCAGCACCATGTGATTGATCGCTTGTTTATCGATGAGGATGTACGCTGGATCGTGGATTACAAAACCCTGCACGGCGATCAGCACATCACCGAAGAAGTCCTCCGCACCAAGGCGTTCAGCTACCAACCCCAGCTGGCCCGTTACGCTGCACTCTTCGCCAACGACGCCATTGAAACTCGGACCGCGATTTTCTTCCCGGCGCATGGCAAACTGATCGAAATCCCCACGGATATGACGGATTCACAGTGACCGTGTCACCACGAGGACACCATGCCTGCCAACCATACGATTCCTAAAAGGCTGCTCATGGCGGCGGCCACCAACCGCAGCCGTCAACCAATCATGTATGACGAGCTCGGGCGCTCTCTGACCTTTGATCGCCTGATCATCGGATGCGCCGTACTCTCAAGAAAGATTGAGGGATTTACCTTACGTCACCATGTCGGCTGTCTGCTACCCAATAGCGTGACCGGTGTTATCGCAACCTTCGGCTGCAATTTTGCCCATAAGACATCGGTCATTCTTAACTACACCTTTCCATTATCGACATTACTGCGCTGTTGTCTGCGGGCTCATATTGATGTGGTGATGACCTCGCGCCAGTTTTTGGAAAAATCCGGCTTATCGGACCTCCCTGATTTATTGGCGGCCAACGGCATTCGCATGATCTTTCTGGAAGATGTCGCCAAACAGATCGGACGACTGGCCAAGCTACGTGGGATGCTACGGGTTCGCCTGAAGCGACTACAAACCGAGCGTAGCGCCCCCGATGACGCTGCCGTGATTCTCTTCACCTCCGGCAGTGAGGCTGAACCCAAGGCGGTTGTCCTGACTCACCGCAACCTGCTCGCCAACTGTGACCAGATTCTTGAGGCCTTCCCCATCGGAAAACACGAGGTCATGTTCAGTGCGTTACCGCATTTTCATGCCTTCGGCCTAACGGCCGGTGTGATTTTGCCCTTATTGAACGGCATGAAAACCATCATCGGCCTATCACCGCTGCGCCATAAGGAAAATCTCCAACTCATTCGCGCACACCATGCAACCGTGCTGCTTTCCACAGACACCTTCCTCGCTCAGATGCACAAAGTGGCAACACCGGCAGACCTGGCCTCGATCCGTTTTGTCGTCGCGGGTGCGGAGCGGCTCAAACTCCGTACGCGTGAACTCTATGAAGCACTTGGCGTGACCCTGCTTGAAGGTTATGGTGCGACGGAGGCCGGCCCAGTGATTGCCGTCAACGTGCCGGGCGCCAGTCGACATGGCACTGTGGGCCGCATTCTGCCGCATATCGACTACCGGATAGAACCACACGAAGGTATCGAGGATGGTGGCGTATTACACGTTCGCGGCCCCAACATGATGAAGTCCTATCTACATGACTTGCTCGAGGATCGCTCATCACTCGACGAAGGCTGGTACGACACGGGCGATATCGTTTCAGTCGACGACGCGGGCTTTCTGGTGATCAAAGGCCGGAAGAAACGCTTCACCAAAATTGCCGGCGAAATGATCTCCCTCGGTTTTATCGAAGACGAAATCTCACGTCTGTCACCTGACCACCAGCACGCAGCCATTGCGGTGGAGTCTGACGAGCAGAGTAAAACGAAAATCTGCCTGTACACGAATGATCCGGTTCTCACCCTGGAATGCATTCGCCAATTTTTCAATGATGCGCGAATCCCCAACACCTATCTACCCAGAGCGCTCGTGCAGATGGCGGAGCTCCCGGTGCTCCGCACCGGGAAGGTGGACTATCAAACCTTACAGCAGCAAATCAGCGCCAGGACAGATTAATCCCGTTCGTAGTAGTACACCGATGGCGGTGCCGGTACCGCATAGACCGGCGGCGGGCCATAGTAGGGCTGAGCCACGATCACCCGCGGGGGTGGGGGCCCGACATAGATAGGTGCCGGATAAACAGGCCGAGGCTGTGCCCAAGCATTAATAGCCAAACCACCGACGACAGCGCCGGCCACAAACGGAGCCCACCCCCAGCCATTGCCACCGCGGCCACCATGGTGATGCCCGCCTCCGGCAAAAGCTGGTTGAGCCAGGGTCGACACAGCGGCCATCACCAGAATCCATTTTTGAATCTTCACGGCGCACTCCTTCTCAAAAGTCACAACGCCCGAGACACATAACGCCTCATCCGATCCGTGGATGACAAGTGCTGATCACTTTTTCGATTTCTCTGTAAATTTTTGTAACAGGCGCTAGACAGTCTCTTCGCTTCGCTTTAGTCTTTATGGAGAATTTCACCTAACCCCACTGGAGCCTTCCAACATGACCGTACAACGCCCGAATCGTCTGCACCCCACCTGGCGCCGCGCACGCCATTTGGCCATCGCCACAACGGCCGGCCTTGTACTGGCAGCCTGCGCCGGTGGCGGTCTGAGTCAGTCCCAGAAATCGGGCTTCCTCGGTAGCGGTGAATATGACCGCCTGCAAAAGGTGGAAAGCCCGGCTCCGGGCGTCAACATCTATCGTTATGTCAGCCCGGATTTCAAACGCAGCGATTACAAAGGTGTCATGATCGACCCGATCACGCTCTATCAAACAGCCCTGCGTAACGAAGGCAACAAGGGCATCACGGAAGAAACTATTTACCAGACCCGTTTGATTATTGATCAGGACATCAAAACCAAAGCCGCCCATCGCTTTAACGTCGTCGATAAGCCCGGCCCGGGCGTCGCTCGTATCAGCATCGCCATTACCGGGGCTGAAGTTGAAGGCGAAGGATTTAAACCGCGCAATCTGGTGCCCATTTCGGCGGTGCTGACGGTTGCTCAAAAGGCCACCGGTCTTGATTCGAAAACGGCCGTGCTGGTCGTTGAGGCCAAGCTACGCGATAGCGTCAC
>CAYLWV010000065.1:0-4893 GCA_964387485.1 uncultured Dechloromonas sp.
GTCGATGTCGAAGGTGACTTCGATCTGCGGCGTGCCACGCGGTGCCGAGGGGATGCCTTCCAGATTGAACTGACCCAGGCTCTTGTTGCCCGAAGCCATTTCACGCTCGCCTTGCAGCACGTGAATGGTGACAGCCGATTGGTTGTCGTCCGCGGTCGAGAAGACCTGGCTGGCCTTGGTCGGGATGGTGGTGTTTTTCGGGATGAGCTTGGTCATCACGCCGCCCAGGGTTTCGATACCCAGGGTGAGTGGCGAAACGTCGAGCAGCAGCACATCCTTAACGTCGCCTTGCAGCACGCCGCCTTGAACAGCAGCACCCACAGCCACGGCTTCATCCGGGTTAACGTCTTTGCGCGGCTCTTTGCCGAAGACTTCTTTAACCTTGTCCTGCACCTTGGGCATACGCGACATACCGCCGACCAGGATGACATCGCTGATGTCGGAAGCCGAGCAACCGGCGTCCTTCATGGCGGTGACACACGGGGCAATGGTGCGCTCGATCAGATCATCGACCAGGCTTTCGAACTTGGCGCGGGTGATCTTCATGGTCAGGTGCTTCGGACCGCTGGCATCGGCCGTGATGTACGGCAGGTTGATTTCGGTCTGCTGAGCCGACGACAGCTCGATCTTGGCCTTTTCAGCGGCTTCTTTCAGGCGCTGCAGGGCCAGGACATCGTTCTTCAGATCGGCGCCGGATTCTTTCTTGAATTCGGTGACGATGTAGTCGATCAGACGCTGGTCGAAGTCTTCGCCGCCCAGGAAGGTGTCGCCGTTGGTCGACAGCACTTCGAACTGGTGTTCACCGTCGATCTCTGAGATGTCGATGATCGAGATATCAAACGTACCACCGCCGAGGTCGAACACAGCAATCTTGCGATCACCTTCTTTTTTGTCCATACCGAAAGCCAGTGCGGCGGCGGTTGGTTCGTTGATGATGCGCTTAACTTCCAGACCGGCGATACGGCCGGCATCTTTGGTGGCCTGACGTTGGCTGTCGTTGAAGTAGGCCGGTACCGTGATCACGGCTTCGGTGACTTCTTCGCCCAGGTAGTCTTCGGCGGCCTTCTTCATCTTGCGCAGGACTTCAGCCGACACCTGCTGCGGGGCCATTTTCTTATCGTTCAGCACTTCAACCCAGGCGTCGCCATTGTCGGCCTTGGTGATTTTGAACGGCATCAGGCTGATGTCCTTCTGGACTTCCTTGTCTTCGAAGCGACGACCGATCAGACGCTTGATGGCGTACAGGGTGTTCTTCGGGTTGGTCACGGCCTGACGTTTGGCCGGTGCGCCGACAAGCACTTCGCCGTCGTTGGTGTAAGCGATGATCGACGGGGTGGTACGGGCGCCTTCTGCGTTTTCAATGACCTTGGGTGCGCCGTTTTCCATGACGGAAACGCACGAGTTGGTGGTGCCGAGGTCAATACCGATAATTTTTCCCATGGATTCTTATCCTTGTTATTTGCTAAGTGATTGATTGGTTGGGTGAAACGTGGCATTTTTGTCACTGTCTCACCGTACATGACGGCTATATAAGGCCGTCATGCCGCTTTTCAAGAGCTTTGGGCGAGATTTAGCCGTTGGCCACGGTGACCATGGCTGGGCGCAGCACGCGCTCGGAGAGCTGGTAGCCTTTTTGCAGCACATTGACGACGGTGTTGCCCGGTTGGTCAGCATCGACCATGGCAATGGCTTGGTGGTGGTTCGGATCAAACTTGTCGCCAGCGGCGGGGTTTTCTACTTTCATGCCGCTGCGCTCAAGGGCGCTGAGCAGTTGCTTCTGAGTCAGTTCAACACCCGAACGCAGGGTGGCGGCATCGGCACCCGTATCGGCCAGGGCGGCATCGAGGCTGTCGCACACGGCGATGAGTTCGCGGGCAAACTTCTCAACGGCAAATTTGTGGGCTTTGGTCACGTCTTCGGCGGCGCGGCGGCGCAGGTTTTCACCATCGGCCTTGGCGCGCAAGTAAGCGTCTTGCAGTTCGGTAACTTTGGCTTCCAGTGCAGCAATTTGCGCCTCAGGCGTTGCAGCGGCTTCCGGTGCTGCTGCGGCCTCCGTGGCGGCGTTGTCTTCGACGAGGGGTTCCTGGTGTTGTTCTTGGTGCTGGTCGGTCATGTCGGTTGAGTTCCTGTTTCTTGAACGCTTGAAAAATGGAAATTTCATTACAAATGGGGATGCACGGCGGTTATTCAAGAGCACCCAGGGTTTTGGCGCGAGCCGCCTGTGTTGCCAGGGTGGCCGGCGAGCTGGCCTGTTTGGGCCAGCCGGCCAGATGCCGCTCGGTCAGGTCGGCCAGTGCGTTGATCCAGGTAGGGTCTTCGTTCAGGCAGGGCAGGTAGTGGAAGTGTTCGCCACCGGCGGTGAGAAAGGCCGAACGGACTTCCAGATTGATTTCTTCCAGCGTTTCCAGGCAGTCGGCGGTAAAGCCGGGGCAGAGTACATCAACGCGTTTAACGCCCTGTTTTGCGAGTTCGATGAGTGTGGGCTCGGTGTACGGTTCCACCCACTTGGCTTTGCCGAATCGCGATTGGAAGGTGGCGATGACGCTCTCTGCGGGCAGGTTGAGAGCTTCGGCCACCAGGCGCGCTGTTTTATGGCATTCGCAGAAGTAAGGGTCGCCCAGTTTGAGGTTGCGTTCTGGCAGGCCGTGAAAGCTCATAACCAGGCGGTAGCTGTTGTCCGGTAGTGCAGGCGTCGGGTTGTTCTGCCAATGGGCTTTGATTTGTGCCGCAATGGCACTGATGTAGCCATGATCGTCGGCGAAATTGCGGATATAGCGTAGTTCGGGCTGGTTGCGTAGGCCGGTCACCCAGTTGAGCGCCTGATCAATGGCCGTGGCGGTGGTGCTGGCCGAAAACTGCGGGTACATGGGCAGTAGCAGGATGCGCGTGGCGTTGTCGGCGCGTAGTTGCTCTAGCACGGCAGGAATGCTGCGCGGGCCATTGCCGGCGTAGCGCATGGCCCAGGTAACGGTGAGATCCTGGTAGCCACGTTGTTGCAGGGTTTCTGCCAGCAGGCGGGTCTGGGCTTCGGTGTGGACGAGCAGTGGCGAGCCCTGGTCTGTCCAGATGGTGGCGTATTTGGCAGCTGATTTTTTAGGGCGGACCTGCAGGATGATGCCGTGCAGGATGGCCAGCCAGATCGGTCTAGGGATTTCGACAACGCGCGGGTCGCCAAGAAATTCGGCCAGATAGCGTTTGACGGCGGCTGGCGTGGGGGCATCGGGTGTGCCGAGATTGACTAAAACAACCGCGGTTTTGGCTGGCGTGCCGTGACGCCAGGCGGGTGGGGTTTTGTTCATCGATGGAACCAGCCGTGAGGTGAAATGTTGCGTAGAGCGATTAGCCTTGAGCCTGTTCGGTCAGTGCGCTAGAAAGTAGTCGGGCAGTAATGTCGACAATGGGGATAACCCGATCATAAGCCATGCGTGTGGGCCCGATAACGCCGACCGAGCCGACGACCTGGCCTTCCACCTGATACGGTGCGGTGACCACGCTGCATTCATCGAGTGTGGCGATACCGGATTCCTGACCGATATAGAGACGGACGCCTTCGGCCTGGTGCGACAGATCTAGCAGACGCACCAGCGAAGTCCGCTGTTCGAACAGATCAAACAGTTCGCGCAGACGGCGCATATTGGAGCTGAGGTCATCGACATCGAGCAGGTTTTTCTCGCCGGAGATGACGGTTTCTGATTCGCGCGGCATCAGGGCTTCACTGCTGGCGGTCAGTGCCGCAGTCATGAGCGCCTGCATGTCAGTACGGATACGGGTCAGTTCGTCGTGGACCCGGTGACGCATCTGTTCGAGTTCGAGGCCGACAAAGTTCTGGTTCAGGGTATTGGCGGCTTCGGTGAGTTCGGCGGGGCTATAGGCGCGGTCGGTGGTCAGAATCCGGTTTTGCACATTGCCGTCATTAGTGACCAGAACGAGCAGGACGCGCTGCTCGGAGAGTGCAATAAATTCGATCTGGCGAATCCGCTTGCTGGTGTGGCGGGGGGCGATGACGATGCCGGCAAAGTGGGTTAGATCGGAGAGCAAGCGCGATGCATGGTTGATGATCTTGCCCGGTTGAGCGCTGGCGCCGGCCAGTTCCGCCAGAATGCGGGCGTGGTCCATCTGCTCCAGCGGTTGCATGGTGAGCAGGGAATCGACGAAAAAACGGTAGCCGCGTGGGGTGGGGATGCGGCCGGCCGAGGTGTGCGGGCTGGCGATAAAGCCCAGATCCTCTAGGTCGGCCATGACGTTGCGCACGGTCGCGGCCGACAGATCCAGGCCCGAAGCACGCGACAGGACGCGCGAACCGACCGGGGCACCTTCGGCGATATAACTTTCCACCAGGGTTTTGAGCAGGACGCAGGCACGGTCATCCAGCGCCGCCGATGACGAAGCGGTCATCTTGCCGGAATAAAGAAAGGATGATGTGTGCTTGGAGCTCATAGGAGGATTCTACAAAATTATTCTGTGGTTTAATCGGGTTCTTGTGAATGCCTTGGTGCAATGGCCGATGGACCCATGGGCCGAATTTGCGGAGTCGGATGGATGTCGTACCCTTTGCCGTTGAAAACGGTCGCCCTGATCGGTCGCCAGGACAGCCTTGAGGTTGCCGATTCGATCGTGGCGTTGTGCCAGTTTTTCCAGTCGCACGGGATCGCCGTGCTGGTGGAGACCGAGACCGCTATTGAAACCGAACGGGTGTTGGGGTCAGCAACGCTGAAGGCCTGTGAGTGTGCGGACTTTGCCCGGATCGGCGCCGCCGTAGATCTGGCGATTGTGGTGGGTGGTGATGGTACGCTGCTGCATGCAGCCCGCCAGTTGGCGCGCTATGACATTCCGCTGGTCGGGATTAATCAGGGCCGCCTGGGTTTTATGACCGATATTGCCCGCTCCGGCATG
>CAYLWV010000065.1:4993-9478 GCA_964387485.1 uncultured Dechloromonas sp.
TGGTGAAGTCGCCGCACCGCATTCGTTTATTGCATCCACCGTCATACAGTTATTTCGCCATGCTTCGCCAGAAGCTGCACTGGAGCGAGGGGCCGAGTATTCGCCCTGGCCTGGTGGTGAACCCCGGCGCCAAGGATTAACCGATGCTCTGTCGTCTGGTCATTCGTGACTTTGTCCTGGTGCGTGCGCTGGAACTGGATTTCTCGCCGGGATTCGGTGCGCTGACGGGCGAGACGGGTGCGGGCAAATCCTTGTTGATTGATGCGCTGGCTTTTGTGCTCGGTGAGCGGGCGGAAGCCGGTTTGATTCGCAGCGGGGCGCCGCGGGCCGAAGTGACGGCCGAGTTTGATGCCTCGACGGATCCGGCCTTTGTGGCCTGGTTTGCCGAGCAGGCGATTCCGCTGGAAGCGGGCGAAGGCGTGTTAATCCGCCGGGTGTTGGATGCGGGTGGGCGTTCACGCGCCATGATCAACGGTGTGCCGGTGACGCTACAGCAGGTGCGGACGGTGGGCGAATGGCTGCTGGATATTCATGGTCAGCACGCGCATCAATCTTTGTTGCGGGCTGATGCCCAGCGTCAGTTGCTGGATGACTTTGGTCAGTTGCAGAGCCAGACCCGGCTGGTGGCCGGTGCTTGGCGCGAGTGGTCGTCAGCCCGACAGTTGCTGGCTGATGCCGGCAAACGCTCGGGCGATATCGAGGCGCGGCGCGAAACGCTGGCCTGGCAGATCAAAGCGTTGTCTGAGTTGGCTAATGATGAGCCCGACTGGGGCTGGCAGGCGATAGGTGAGGAACAGTCACGGCTGGCCCATGCCGCGAGCCTGATCGAACTGGTGCAGGGCACGATGGATGCCCTGGGCGAGGGGGATGAACCGCTGATTTCACTGATCGGCCGGTTGCAGCATCGTTTGCAGGAAGGGGCCGCGCTGGATACCCGGCTGCAGGAGCCGACCGATTTGCTGCAGGCAGCCGGTAATGAATTATCGGAGGCGTTGACGCTCTTGCGTCGCCATCTGGACCGGTTTGAGGTTGATCCGGCCCGTCTGGCCGAGGTGGAGCGCCGTATGGCGACGATGCTGGAGCAGGCGCGTAAGCACCAGGTGGAACCTGCGGCGCTGCCGGCGCTGTATCAGGCATTGAATGATGAGGCCGCGACGCTGGCCGAAGCGACCGATCTGGTGGCGCTGGAGGCTCGGGTAAAAGCCGCGGCGCTGGCCTATGCTGAGGCGGCGGCCGTACTGACGAAGGCGCGGGCCAAGGCGGCCAAAACCCTAGGCAAGGGGGTGAGCGATGCCATGCAGGAGTTGGCGCTAGGGGGTGGTCAATGCCGTATTGCCCTGTTGCCGCTGGATGGCGAGGGTAGTGCTCATGGCAGTGAACGCGTGGAGTTTCAGGTCAGCGGCCTGGCGGGTAACGATTGGCGTTCATTGGCCAAGGTGGCTTCCGGCGGCGAACTGTCGCGGATCAGTCTGGCGATTCAGGTAGTGACGAGTGCCTGTACGGCTGTGCCGACCCTGATTTTTGACGAGGTCGATGTGGGCATCGGCGGTGGCGTGGCGGAAGTGGTTGGCAGGCTATTGGCCAAGCTGGGCGAGCGGCGTCAGGTCTTGTGTGTGACGCACCTGGCGCAGGTGGCGGCGCGTGCCGGTTGGCAGTGGCAGGTGAGTAAGACCAAAGCCGATGGTGGCTTTGAGAGCTGTGTCACGGTGCTGGATGATGCGGCCCGCATTGAAGAGATTGCCCGCATGCTGGGCGGCGTGGCTATTACCGAACGGACGCGGGCTCATGCTGCAGAGATGCTGCAGCTAACCTGAATCAGATTCTTGCGCCGAAGGGTTTTTTCGGGGCAGGACGGTGCGGGCAGGCAGCATCGACGCACTCGGCGTACATACACAGGTCGTGTGCCTGGATTCTGAAGCCTAGTTTCTCGGCGATTTCCGACTGACGCTTTTCGATCTCGGGGTCGCAGAACTCGACCACGCGGTCACATTGCAGGCAGACGAGGTGGTCGTGGTGGTCGCCACGGTTCAGCTCGAAGACCGCTTTACCGGATTCAAAGTTCTGCTTCTGCAGCAAACCGGCCTGTTCAAACTGGGTGAGTGCGCGATAGATCGTAGCCAGGCCGATGTCCAGCCCTTCGGTGACCAGAATACGGTACACATCATCCGCCGTCAGGTGCTCGTCCCGACGGTTCTCGAAAACCTCAAGGATTTTCATCCGGGGCATGGTTGCTTTCAGGCCGGACTGCTGGAGGTCTTTCGGGGATGGCATAAATGGAATCCTGATGGGTAACTTCGGATATGATAGCGGCTTTTGCACCGAGCTGTTCTATTCATGCACACTGATCGCGCATCCTTGTTGGTCGTTCGCCTCAAAGGCGTCGCCGGAATTGGTCTGGTGTGTGCCCCGTTGCTGTTAAGTGGTTGTGCGGTCGAGCGTTATTTCCTCGAATATCGCGTCAACGTGCAGCAGGGCAATGTGGTGGAACAGAAGCATATCGTGCAGCTGCGCCCCGGTATGTCGCGGGATCAGGTGCGTTATGTGCTCGGTACGCCGTTGCTGCAGGATCCGTTCCATGCCAACCGCTGGGATTACGTGTACCGCTATGAAGACGGTGCGAGTGGCGACATCACCATGCGCAATATCTTCGTCTACTTCAATGCGGCCGGTCAGCTGGAGCGGGTAGGCGGGGATGTGGCTGCAGGTAGCCCGCCGCCGAGTGTACAGATTACCGGTGATGTGAATGCCGATGCTGCGGCCGCTGCCGATCTGGCGCAGGCGGTGCGCAGTAACGAGCCGCAGGTCATTGATCTGGGCAGCCTGCCGCCGGATGCGGAAGGCCCGCCGGAAGGCTCCGAGCCCCCCAGTGATTCCTGGTGGTGGCGTTTTATTCATATGTTCAAGTAAACAAGGAATGCCTTATGTCCGTCCCCGTTAAAGTTGCTGTTGCGGGTGCTTCCGGCCGAATGGGCCGTATGCTGATCGAAGCCGTGCTGCGTGATCCGGCCACCGAGCTGCACGCTGCTTTTGAGCGCGAAGGCAGCGAATTCGTCGGTCGTGATCCGGGCGAGTTTGTAGGTCAGACCACCTCGGTGCGTATTACGACGGATGTGGCAGCCGGGGTTCAGGGTGCCAACTGCCTGATCGATTTCACTCGTCCGGAAGCGACGCTGGTGCATCTGGCAGCCTGTAAGGCCGCTGGTGTGGGGATGGTGATCGGCACCACCGGCTTTGAAGAAGCGGGTAAGGCAGCGTTGGCGGATGCGGCGCGCACGATCCCGGTGGTTTTTGCCCCGAATATGAGCGTGGGCGTGAATGTGACCTTCAAGCTGCTGGAAATTGCGGCCGGTATCCTCAATTCGGGTTACGACGTGGAAATCGTTGAGGCCCACCATCGTCACAAGGTCGATGCCCCATCGGGTACGGCGTTGCGCATGGGTGAAGTGGTGGCCGATGCACTGGGCCGTAACCTGAAGGATGTGGCGGTTTATGGCCGGGAAGGCGTGACCGGTGAGCGTGACGAAACGACCATTGGTTTTGCCACGGTGCGGGGCGGCGATATCGTGGGTGACCACGTGGTCATGTTCTGCGGCACCGGTGAGCGCGTGGAAATCGGTCATAAGGCCAGCAGCCGTATGCCGTATGCATTAGGCAGTGTGCGGGCAGCAAAATTCATCCGCGAACGCGCTAACGGCTTGTTTGATATGCAGGATGTGCTCGGCCTGCGTGGCTGACCTGCACGGGAAGGGGTAGCCTTGTGCGCCACTTTCCGCTATAATCCGGTCGCTTAAATCCTGCATTTGCAGGACTCAAGCGGGAGTACCAGTCAGGTTGCCTTCGGGCGGTCGTCATGGGCTCCCGCTTTGCATGTCTGCTACCCGGAGTCGCTGTGTCCTACCCTGAGCCCGCCTCGTCTTTATCGTCTAACGCCGCCGCTACCGCTGGTAGCCGCCCCCTGTGTTCCACGCGCCCGGCCGCTTTGCTGGTTCTGGCTGATGGTACCGTGTTCCGTGGAGAATCCATCGGTGCCGCTGGTCAAACCTCTGGTGAGGTGGTGTTTAACACCGCGCTGACCGGTTACCAGGAAATTCTGACCGATCCGTCTTACTGCCGTCAGATCGTGACGCTGACCTATCCGCATATCGGCAACGTCGGCTGCAATGACGAGGACTTCGAGTCCGGTGCCAATTACGCGGCTGGTCTGGTGATCCGTGATCTGCCGGAAGTGGCCTCCAACTGGCGTTCCCAGAGCGATCTGTCGTCGTATCTGGTCAAGCATGGCATTGTGGCCATCGCCGGGATTGATACCCGCAAACTGACACGTATCCTGCGCGAAAAGGGCGCCCAGGCAGGCTGCATCATTGCCGCTGCGGCGGGTGAAACCCTGGATGAGGCGGCTGCGCTGGCTGAAGCCAAGGCCTTCCCGGATTTGGCGGGTATGGATCTGGTCAAGGAAGTGAAGGTTGATCAGCCTTATGCCTGGAG
>CAYLWV010000066.1:0-9078 GCA_964387485.1 uncultured Dechloromonas sp.
CGCAAGATTGCGCTGTTCTGTAATGTGGCGCCGGAAGCCGTGATCGAAGCGCTGGATGCCCCGTCGATCTACAAGATCCCGGAAATGCTGCACAACCAGATGCTCGACGAAATCGTCTGTCACAAGTTGGCCATTCTGGCCCGTGCGGCTGATCTGTCGGTCTGGAACAAGCTGGTGCATTCACTGGAAAATCCGGTGCGCTTCGTCGATGTGGCCTTTGTCGGCAAGTACGTGGATCTGACCGAGTCGTACAAATCGCTGATCGAAGCGCTGGTGCATGCCGGTATTCAGACGCACGCCAAGGTGCGCATCCATTATCTGGATTCGGAAGATCTGGAGCGCAATGGCTGCGACGCCCTCAAGAATATGGACGCCATTCTGGTGCCGGGCGGCTTCGGCAAGCGCGGTACGGAAGGCAAGATTGCCGCCATTCGCTTTGCCCGCGAGAACAAGGTGCCGTATCTGGGCATCTGCCTGGGTATGCAGCTGGCGGTGGTGGAATACGCCCGTGATGTGGCCGGCCTGAAGGACGCCCACTCGACCGAGTTTGATCCGGCATCGCCGTTCCCGGTGATTGGCCTGATTACCGAATGGAAGGATCGTTCGGGCAAGATGGAGCAGCGTAGCGAAGATTCTGATCTGGGCGGCACCATGCGCCTGGGCGGCCAGCTGTGTCTGCTGAAGCCGGGTTCGCTGGCGCGCGAGATTTACGGCGCCGATGAGATTACCGAGCGTCATCGTCACCGCTATGAAGTGAACAACACGCTGCTTTCCAAGCTGGAAGAGGCGGGTCTGGTGGTGGCTGGTCGTGCGCCGGTGACCGATCTGTGCGAAATGGTTGAGCTGCCGAAGTCGGTTCACCCGTGGTTCGTGGGTTGCCAGTTCCATCCGGAATTCACCTCGAACCCGCGTCAGGGGCATCCGCTGTTTACAGCCTACGTGAATGCCGCTGTGGCGCACCAGGATGCTTCGGGCGTCAAGAAAACTGCTGAAGTGAAAACCGGAGCTGCCTGATGAAACTTGCTGGCTTTGAAATTACCGATACCTCGCCATTCTTTCTGATTGCCGGTCCGTGCGTGATCGAGTCCGAGCAGCTGTGCCTGGATGTGGCCGGCCGCATGAAGGAGCTGACGGCGCAGCTGGGTATTCCGTACATTTTCAAGGCCAGTTTTGACAAGGCGAACCGCAGTTCCGGCAAGTCCTTCCGCGGCCCCGGCCGTGATGGCGGCCTGGCCATTCTGGCCAAGGTACGTGAACAGATCGGTGTCCCAGTGCTGACGGATGTGCATGGCATTGACGATATCGCGCCGGTGGCGGCCGTTTGTGATGTGTTGCAGACGCCGGCCTTTCTGTGCCGCCAGACCGATTTTATCGAAGCCTGTGCGGCCAGCGGTAAGCCCGTGAATATCAAGAAGGGCCAGTTCCTGGCGCCGACCGATATGCAAAACGTGGTTGATAAGGCCCGTGCAGCGGCCAAGGCTGTCGGTATCCGCGAAGACACCATCATGGTGTGCGAGCGCGGTGCCTCCTTCGGCTATAACAATCTGGTGTCCGATATGCGTTCGCTGGCCATCATGCGTCGCACGGGTTGTCCGGTGGTGTTTGACGCAACGCACTCGGTGCAGTTGCCGGGTGGGCAGGGCAGTTCGTCAGGCGGCCAGCGTGAGTTTGTGCCGGTGCTGGCGCGTGCGGCGGTGGCCACCGGTATCCATGGTCTGTTCATGGAAACGCATCCAGATCCGGCCAATGCACTCTCTGACGGCCCGAATGCCTGGCCGCTGGACAAGATGCCCGAGCTTCTGAAGCATCTGAGTATCCTGGACCGTGCGGTCAAGGAAGCCCGGATGTTTGATCTTTCCTGATGTACCTTTGATTCAAATTCCGACCAAACTACTACTTAAATACACCCAAAGAAAGGCCTGACCATGAGCGCCATTGTTGACATCATTGCCCGTGAAATTCTGGATTCGCGTGGTAACCCGACTGTAGAAGCCGACGTCCTGCTGGAATCAGGCGTTATGGGCCGTGCTGCTGTGCCGTCGGGCGCTTCGACCGGTTCGCGCGAAGCGATCGAGCTGCGCGATGGTGACGGTAGTCGTTACCTGGGCAAGGGTGTGATGCGCGCTGTTGAAAACGTCAACACCGAAATCAGCGAAGCGCTGATCGGTCTGGACGCCCAGGAACAGGCTTTCATCGACAAGACCCTGATCGACCTCGATGGTACCGATAACAAGGCACGCCTGGGTGCCAATGCACTGCTGGCCGTGTCGATGGCTGTGGCCAAGGCTGCTGCCGAAGAAGCCGGTCTGCCGCTGTACCGTTACTTCGGTGGTGCCGGTCAGATGTCGCTGCCGGTGCCGATGATGAACATTATCAACGGTGGTGAACACGCCAATAACAGCCTGGATATCCAGGAATTCATGATCATTCCGGTGGGTGTGGATTCGTTCCGCGAAGCCCTGCGTTGTGGCGCTGAAATTTTCCATGCACTGAAGAAACTGCTGGATAAGGCTGGTCACTCGACCGCCGTGGGTGATGAAGGTGGTTTTGCCCCGAACCTGGGTAGCCATTCGGAAGCCCTGGAAGTGATCATGCAGGCGATTCAGAATGCCGGTTACGTGCCGGGCAAAGATGTGCTGCTGGCTCTGGACTGCGCCGCTTCGGAGTTCTACAAAGACGGCAAGTACCAGCTGTCGGGCGAAAACCTGCAACTGAGCTCGGCTCAGTTTGTGGACTATCTGGCAACCTTGGTCGACAAGTTCCCGATCGTGTCGATCGAAGACGGCATGGCCGAAGGTGACTGGGACGGCTGGAAGCTGCTGACTGACCGCCTGGGCAAGAAAGTTCAGATTGTCGGTGACGACCTGTTCGTGACCAACACCAAGATCCTGAAAGAAGGTATCCAGAAGGGTATCGGTAACTCGATCCTGATCAAGATCAACCAGATCGGTACGTTGAGCGAAACCTTTGCCGCCATCGAGATGGCCAAGCGCGCTGGTTACACCGCCGTGATTTCGCACCGCTCGGGTGAAACCGAAGATTCGACCATCGCCGATATCGCCGTGGGTCTGAATGCCGGCCAGATCAAAACCGGTTCGCTGTCGCGTTCAGATCGTATCGCCAAGTACAACCAGCTGCTGCGCATTGAAGAAGATCTGGGCGACACCGCAACCTATCCGGGTCGCGAAGCCTTCTACAACCTGCGTTAATTTTATTCGCTGTTCATCCCATGCGTCCTTCAACTGGCATTCTGCTTGGCCTGGTTGTGCTGCTCCAGTACCCGCTCTGGCTGGGTAAGGGTGGCTGGTTGAAGGTATGGGAAAGTGACCGCCAGCTGCGTCAGCAGCGTGAGGTCAACCGTCAGCTGGAGCTGCGCAATGCGGGGCTGGAAGCTGAAACACGTAACCTGAAATCCGGGCTGGAAGCGGTGGAAGAACGTTCCCGTTTCGAACTCGGTATGGTGAAGGCTGACGAAGTCTTCTATCAGTTGCCGGCACGCAAGAAAGCTGTCGCACCGGCTTCTGTGCCTGCCGCTGGCGTGGAACCGGTGGCCAAAACCGAATCGGCAGCGCCTCCTTCGGCACCTGCTGCGGCCGCACCTGCACCTTCTAAGGAAAATCAATGACTGCTGGACTCGTACATCGCAACACGGTAGTAACACTGGATTACAGTGTGACCGATTCGGATGGTCAGGTTGTTGATGATGGTCGCAACCCCATTCGCTACCTGCACGGTGGCTATGGCGATATTTTCGACCGCATTGAAGAAACCCTGGAAGGCAAGCACGTGGGTGACTCGGTCACCGTCAAACTGCAACCGGATGAAGCCTATGGCGATTATGATCCGGAGATGGTGCAGATCGAACCGGTTTCACGCCTGCCTAAGGAAACCAAGGTGGGTATGCAGTTTGAAGGCGCTCCGGAAGGCGCCGATGAAGACGATATCGTTATTTACCGTGTGACCGATATTGCCGACGGCAAGGTCGTGCTGGATGGCAACCATCCGTTGGCCGGCATTTCACTGGTGTTCACGTGCACGGTGCGTGATGTGCGCCCGGCCACGCCGGAAGAGATTGAAGAAGAGTCGGTTGCTGACGATGACGAGGCTGATGACAGCAGCCCGGTCATCATTCATTAAGCTTACTGCTTGTTAGACGCGGCAGGGTTGGTGTCAATCCTGCCATCCATTGTGCCGATTTCCTGACCCATATTGGGGTCAATGTCATCTGATAGCGGTGGCCACGGAAAAGATTCAAAGCGGAATTCCGTGCGGGTGACCGGGTCGTCACCGCCCAGCTTGTTTTTGGCAATGCTGACCTCAACCCACCCCTGTTGTAGCGCGCCGTAGGTCTCGACCCGCGTGAAGTTCTGGTAGGGCAGATCATTCGCCGGGTTGATCAGCGGGTGGTCGATACGATGAATGCCGGAACCGCCGTGCACCAGGAGCACCTGGCCATTGAACTGTTCGGTGGCGATCCTGAGCTGATCAATCAGGGGTCGGTAGCCTTTGGGGGCTTCGGTCTCGCCGGGCGTATTAAACTCCGGGTCGCCGTGCATGACGATGACCAGCATGCTGATGGCCTTGTCGGCCGCAATGCGGAAGGTGTCCTGCAACCATGTCAGGCTGGTCGCATTACGATCCAGATATTCGCTGCTGGCATCGGTCTTGTTGCCCCAGCGGTTGTTGTTGCCGGTGACGTTGAGCGTGGCAAAGATGGCCTTGCCACTGTCTAATTCCCAGCGCATCAGTTCCGGGTAATCGGGCTGGCGACTCAGAGGCAGGCTGGGCTCGCCCAGGCTGGTGTTGCTCTGGTAATACGTTTTGCGCAGTAGCGCCAGACGATCTTCCGGCGTGAATTTGGTGCAGAGTGCCCATTCGGCATCACCCGGCACGTAAAAGGTGGGTAGCGGCGCCTGTGCAAAGATGGGGAAGGCCGCCAACAGATGCTTGTCCTGGCAACCCTGATCGGTGGGCTTGAGACCGCCGGTAAAAATGGCCAGGGCTTCATTCTTGTCGGCCATGTCGGCCAGCATGCCTTTGAGGTAGCCCTGGTGTTCCGGCGTCATGTAGACATCACCGAAGAGGGCAAAGCTCAGGTTGGCGCTATAGGCCGGGGCTGCCATGAGCAAGCCGGCGGCAATCACGTTGGCGATAACTGCGGCCAGTCGTTTATTGAAGATCGAGGCAGATTGCATCATGGGTTTCAACTTCGGGCGCGGGCTTTGAGTTGATAGAGCAGATCAAGGGCCTGGCGCGGGGTCAGGCTGTCCGGGTCCATCGCCGACAGTTCGGCCAGTAGCGGATGCGCTTCGGTTGCGGGCTCGGGTTCAGTCACTGCTGGCGCATCCGGGATGTCAAAGAAATCGTTCTGCGGGTGCTCGCCACTCGCCGGTTGGTGGCGTACCGATTGGGATTCAAGTTCGAGCAGGGTGCGGCGTGCATCGCGCACCACGGCCGAAGGAATGCCGGCCAGGGAAGCGACTTCGATCCCGTAGCTCTGATTGGCCGGACCGGCCTGCACCCGGTGCATGAAGACAATGCGGTCGTGATGTTCGACGGCATCGAGATGCACGTTTTCCAGTTGTTTGAACTTTTCGCTGAGGCGGGTGAGTTCAAAGTAGTGGGTGGCAAACAGGGTTAACGACTTGTTCTGGCGCAGGACCTGTTTGAGCACTGCTGAGGCCAGTGCCAGGCCGTCGAAGGTTGACGTACCTCGGCCGATTTCATCCATGAGTACGAGGCTGCGCTCGTCGGCCTGATTGAGGATGGCGGCGGTTTCGGTCATTTCGACCATAAAAGTGGAGCGACCGGAGGCCAGATCATCGGAGGCGCCGATGCGCGTGTAAATGGCGTTGATGCGGCCAATGCGCGCCGATGAGGCAGGTACGTATGAGCCGACACGGGCCAGCAGCACGATGAGTGCGGTCTGGCGCATGTAGGTGGATTTACCGCCCATGTTAGGGCCGGTGATGAGCAAACACTGGCGATCCGGATGCAGACGGGTGTCGTTATCGACAAAGGGTTTGCCATCCCGGCTCAGTGCTTGTTCCACCACGGGGTGGCGGCCTTCGCTGATGTCGATCTCCGGGATCGGGCTGAACGTCGGTCGGCACCAGTTGCGCTCCAGCGCCGTGTGGGCAAAGCTGGCGGTCAAATCCAGCTCGGCAATATCCATGGCCAGTGATTTGAGAGCGATGAGGTCAGGCTGTAGTTGCTGAAGCAGGGCTTCGAACAGCATTTTTTCCCGGGCAAGGGAGCGGTCCTGGGCGGAGAGCGCCTTGTCTTCAAAAGTCTTGAGCTCCGGCGTGATGTAGCGCTCGGCGTTTTTCAGCGTCTGGCGTCGACGATAGTGCTCGGGCACTTTGGCCGACTGCGCCTGCGAGACTTCGATATAGAAACCATGTACCCGGTTGTATTCCACCTTCAGCGTCGAAATGCCGGTGGCCTCTCGTTCACGCGTTTCCAGGGCCAGCAGAAAATCGCCGCAATGGGTCTGTATGTTTCTGAGTTCGTCCAGTTCGCTATCAAACCCGTCGGCAATGACGCCGCCGTCACGAATATGGTTACCGGGTTCCGGGTGGATGGCGCGGGTCAGTAGCTGCCCCACTTGTAACGGCGTTACTGTGTTAGCGAGGCGATCTGCCAGCTGTGACAAGACCAGGCTTTCATCTTTGAGGCTGGCAGCGGCCAGCTGCTGCACCAGTGTGGCGAGCGCCGGCCACTGGATCAAGGTGTCGCGCAATGTGGCCAGTTCACGTGGTCGGACCGAGAGCAGGGCGATGCGCCCGGCGATTCGTTCGATGTCACAAAAGCCATTGAGCAGATCGCGCAGCTCGGTGAGCAGATCCTGACGGGCCAGTAGACTGTCGATCACCTGATGCCGACTGGTGGGCAGACGATCATCAGCGGCCGGGTGATGCAACGCGTGACGCAGTGCCCGCGAGCCCATGGCGGTGCGGGTGCGATCCAGAATGCTGTACAGCGTGGTGCTCTCGGCACCCGGCTGGTTGGCCAAACGGAGGGACTCGGTGAGCTCCAGATTGCGACGAGTGATGGCGTCCATCCGCAGATACTGGTTGGGGCGCTCGACAAGGATTGTGCTGATGCCGAGCATTTCCGGTTTGCGGAACTGAGTGGCCTGAATGTAGTCGAGCAGTGCACTGCATGCGGCCAGGGCCGGCTGATCTTCGTTCGGGTCGATGCCGTAGGCGCTGAGGGCACCCACCTTCAGCGCATGGCACAACGAGCGGTTACCAGTCTCGGCATCAAACAGCCATTCGGCCCGACGCGTGGGATGGCTGAGGACATCCGATAGGGTGTGGTTTTCCGGGACGAGCACTTCAGAGGGGTCGATGCGACCCAGCAGCGTGCCGAGTTGCTCGAGGCTGACTTCTGCCAGCGTCAGTCGGCCGGCGGCCAGCGAGATCCAGGCGGCACCCAGACGAGCGCCTACCGGATAAATGGCCATGAGATGGTTTTCACGGCGCTCATCCATGAGCGAGGCATCGCAGACGGTACCGGGGGTGACGATGCGCGTGACAGCCCGTTCTACGGGGCCTTTGCTGGTGGCGGGGTCACCGATCTGTTCGCAAATAGCAACGGATTCGCCCGCTTTGACCAGGCGGGCGACGTATTGATCCGCTGCATGAAATGGGACACCGGCCATGCGGATCGGTTCGCCGTTGGATTGACCGCGGCTGGTGAGCGTAATATCGAGCAGGCGCGCGGCCTTGACCGCATCGTCAAAAAACAGCTCATAGAAGTCACCCATCCGGTAAAACAAGAGGGTATCCGGTACCGTCGCTTTTAACGCGAGATACTGGACCATCATGGGCGTATGAGCGGCGGGCTTTTTATTCCCAGCGGCGTCCGGTGTGGATTTTTTGCTCATGTCTGAACGCCGCGCATGAATGGCGTGTATTAGGCGGCAGGAGCCTTTAAGTGCTTCTGAACGATCTGCAACAATGGGGTATGCACTTTGGGGGTGCCGGCCACGATGTCGCCTGACTTGAGGAAGTTGCCATCGCCGTTGAGGTCGGTCACAAAACCACCGGCTTCCAGAATCATCAGCGTGCCAGCGGCCATATCCCACGGTGCAAGACCGAATTCCCAGAAGCCATCCAGGCGACCGGCGGCCACGTAGGCCAGGTCCAGCGAGGCGGCGCCGGGGCGGCGCATGCCGGCGGTTTTGCCGGTGAGCTCCTTGAAGGCACCCATATACTGATCAACGCGATCAAAAATACGATAGGGGAAACCGGTGCCGATCAGCGAGTCGTTCAGGCGATCACAACGGCTGACGCGAATGCGGCGGTCGTTGAGGAATGCACCGCTGCCTTTGCTGGCGGTAAAGATTTCGTTACGCATCGGATCGTAAACCACGCCATGGGCCAGCTGGCCGTTCTGGGTGAGGGCGATCGAGATGGCGTACTGCGGGAAGCCATGGATAAAGTTGGTGGTGCCGTCGAGCGGGTCGATAATCCACTGGAACTCGGCTTCCGGCGCGGTGGCACCCGATTCTTCGGCTAGAATGCCGTGGCTCGGATAGGCTTCGGTCAGGATTTCCTTGATGGCATCCTCGGCAGCGCGGTCTACCTGGGTGACGTAGTCACTCTGGCCCTTACGGGCAACCTGCAGGTTTTCGATATCGAGCGCAGCTCGGTTGATGATTTGACCGGCACGACGTGCGGCCTTAACGGCAACATTAAGAAAGGGATGCATATCAGGGACACAGAGCAAAGTGGCAAACAGGTTTGTTTGCGCGAACGGCCGTATTGTACCTGCTGGGCGGCTGTCGGTCGACCTTGTCTGCATGAATGAATCGATATGAACACAACATTTTCTCCCGTTGAATCCTCTGTGCAGCTCATCCCCGGCGATGCTTTCCTGGCATGCCAGCGCATCGTGCTCTGCCGGCCTTCGCACCCCGGCAATATTGGTGCGGTGGCACGGGCGATGAAAACCATGGGGCTGGGTTACGATGGCCGAGGCTCGCAGCTGGTGCTGGTGAATCCGCTATGTGAGATTGACGATGTGGCGATCCGCCGTGCGTCGGGCGCGGCCGATCTGGTTGAAAACTGC
>CAYLWV010000067.1:0-1504 GCA_964387485.1 uncultured Dechloromonas sp.
GACGGCACCCGCGAAACTCTGGTCACAGGCAGCGTCAAGCTGGCCTGTGTCAACCTCAAGACCCTTCGACCCGTTTCTATTCCTGACTGGCTGCACAGCCAACTACAACCTAGCGACGCATCATGACTCCTCCCACTCAAGACATGTCCATCCTCAGCCTGGTGCTCAATGCCGGGCCCGTCGTCCAGGGCATCATGCTCCTGCTGCTCATCGTCTCCTTCATGTCGTGGTACTACATCTTCCTGAAGTGGATGACCGTACGCGCCGAAAAGCAGAAAACCAACGAATTCGAACAATCATTCTGGTCGGGTAGCAGCCTCAATGATCTCTATCAGGCCGCATTGAATGATCGCCACAATGCCGGCAGCCTGGAGCGTATTTTCGAATCCGGCCTGCGTGAGTTCAACAAACTGCGTGACCAGCATACCCTGGAGCCCAAAGACATTCTGGACGGCTCGCGCCGTGCCATGCGCGCCACCTATCAGCGGGAACTCGACCGCATCGAATCGCACCTCGCCTTTCTGGCCTCGACCGGTTCGGTATCGCCTTACGTCGGTCTGTTTGGCACCGTCTGGGGCATCATGCATGCCTTCCGTGGTCTAGCCAACGTCGGTCAGGCCACGCTATCGTCCGTCGCCCCCGGCATTGCCGAAGCCCTGGTCGCCACAGCGATCGGTCTGTTCGCGGCAATTCCAGCCGTAGTGGCCTACAACCGCTTCTCGTACGACATCGACCGCCTGGCCTCGCACTTCGAATCCTTCATGGAAGAGTTTTCGAACATCCTCCAGCGTCAGATGAAGTAAGGGTGCTGCGCAATGCGTAACCGCCGTAAACTCAAAAACGAAATCAACGTCGTTCCCTATATCGACGTCATGCTGGTGCTGCTGGTGATCTTCATGGTCACGGCACCAATGATGCCGACGGGTAACATCGACCTGCCCACCGTGGGGACAGCAGCGACGCCCCCAGCCGCGCCGATTGAAGTGACGGTTCGCGAAGACCGTAGCCTGGCCATTGCGGATCGTGGCAGCAACGGTAAAGAACAGTCGGTGTCACTGGATCAGCTCACCGATCAGTTGCTCACCATGCAAAAGGGCAACCCGGATACCCCGGTGCTGATTGCCGGTGCCAAGAATGTGCCTTACGAAGCCGTGCTCCAGGTGATGGATCAACTGCAGCGCGCTCAGATCAAGCGTGTAGGTCTGCTCGTCGCACCGACGGGCAAGTAACCGGAGTCCAGATTGTCGTTTTCCGGTTTCATGTCTCGCCTGAAGGATCTCTGGTCACAACGCCGCCCGGCATCGGGTGGCGCGATGCCGCTCAACCGGGAAATGGAAGAAAAAGCCCGGGAACGCAAAGCACTGATCTATACCGTGGCCATGCACCTGATGCTGGTGATTTTTCTGATCATCAGCATCAACTGGAAAAACAGCGAACCGCAGCCCATGCAGGCCGAGATCTGGACGCCACAGCAGCTGGCCGCTGCCACGGCTGCCGCCCAGCG
>CAYLWV010000067.1:1604-8738 GCA_964387485.1 uncultured Dechloromonas sp.
TAAACCCGAAGGCCGATATCGCCATCAAACAGGAAAAGAAAACCGAGAAAGACCCGAAGCCCAAGGACGTCAAGGACGATAAGAAAAAAGACGACAAGAAAAAGCCCGACACCAAAGACACCAAGGACGACAAGAAAAAACCGGATCCCAAGGATACCCGTAAGAAAGCCCAGGATGACTTCCTGGAAGAACTGAAGCGCGAAGAGCAAAAGCTGGCTGCCCAGAAACAGCAGGCCGCACAAAAGCAACAGGCAGCAGCGGCCGCTGAAGCACGCGCCCAGCGCGAGGCCGCCATGCGCGCCCAGGCCGGCGCCGAGGCCAAGGCAGCAGGGGCAGAGCGCGCCAAAGGCGATGACCGCAGCTATCTATCGAAGCTCAAAACCAAAATCCGCGGCAATGTGATCCTACCGCCCAATGTGCAGGGCAACCCGGCCGCCGTCTTCCGCGTCACACAGCTGCCCTCAGGTGAAGTGATTGATGTACGCCTGGTCAAATCGAGCGGCAATCCGCAGCTCGACACAGCCGTTGAACGCGCCATCCGTAAATCTTCACCGCTCCCGGTACCCGAAGGACGATCCCCGGATCGGGTGATCGACATCACCTATCTGCCCTTCGAGAAACCCCCCACCTGATCTGCAGAACCCTACCGCCTATAATCTCGCCATGAATCTGCTTACTTTTTTTTCCCGAAAAGCCCGCGCCACACTGGCCCTGATCTCTCTGATCGCCCTGGCCGCACCCGTCAGCGCCCAGCTGAACATTGAAGTGGTGGGCGCCGGCATGCAACGCATCCCTGTTGCTGTGCCAAATTTTGGCGGTGATGACGCCCTGGGGCGTGAAATTGCCATAGTCGTGCGCAATGATCTGGCAGGGACCGGCCTCTTCAACATCATCAACACCGATACGCTGGTCGCCGAAGAAAATAGCGCTGTCGATTTCAATGCCTGGCGCACCCGTGGTGCCGACGCCCTGGCCACGGCTACCGCTACCCGCCCCGGCGGGCAAATTGAAGTGCGTGTTCGCGTGGCCGACATCGTGAAACGCGGCACACTGGGCAATACCGTCGTCACCGTGCCGGGTAACAGCGCCCGTCTGGCTGGTCACAAAGTGGCCGACTTTATCTATCAGAAGCTGACCGGTCAGCCCGGCTACTTCTCGTCACGCATTGCCTACGTTCTGAAACAGGGGAACGGTCCCACAGCCCAGTATCAGCTGATCGTTGCCGATGCGGATGGCCAGAACCCGGTACCGGTCTTCAAGTACAACCAGCCGATCATCTCGCCGGCCTGGTCGCCTGATGGCAGCAAACTGGCCTATGTGTCTTTCGAGAAGAGTAAACCGGTCATTTTTGAGCAAACGCTCAAAACCGGCGCCCGCCGTGCCGTCGCCAGCTTCCGTGGCTCGAACTCCGCTCCGGCCTGGTCGCCCGACGGCAGCCGCCTAGTGGTGGCGCTTTCCCGCGAAGGCGGCACTCAGCTCTACAGCATTGCACTGGCCACCGGCCAGGCAACGCGCATCACCAACACCTCCGGCATCGATACCGAACCGGCCTTCTCACGGGATGGTCAGTGGATCTATTTCACGTCGGATCGGGGCGGCAGCCCTCAGATCTACCGCATGCCGGCCAATGGGGGCAGCGCCCAGCGCGTCACCTTTGATGGCAACTACAACGTCTCGGGGCGCCCCTCGCCGGATGGCCGCTCCCTGGCATTCATCACCCGCCGAGACGGCGGCTTCCGTGTCGCCTCGCTGGATCTGGCTACCCGCCAGGTCACCGTACTGACCGACTCTCAGCGTGATGAATCACCGACTTTCGCCCCCAACGGCCAAATGATTCTGTATGCCACCATCCTGGGGGGACGCGGTGTTCTGGCGGCCGTCTCCGCTGATGGACAGATCCGCCAGCGCCTCTCGGCCGTGAATGGCGACGCCCGTGAACCGGCCTGGGGCCCCAACCGTTAAATCACTCTTAACCAAGAATTAAGCTCCGGCATGGAAAATGCTTCTGTCTCAAGGGCTTGATCGCTTACAATTCTAAAAAACTTTCGGAGTCACACTCATGCAAACCATCTCCCGCAAACATTTTGTGCGCCACCTGATACCGGCTCTGGCCGTGGCCCTGCTGGCCGCTTGTAGCTCAACCCCGGACAATAGCTCGGACCTGGCAACGGTTGATGCCACCGGTACTTCGGGCATTCCGAAGCTGTCAGCTGCTGCCCTGGCCAAGCTGCGCGACCCGAACAGCCCGCTGTCCAAGCGCAGCGTGTTCTTTGACTACGACCAATACGACGTCAAGGGTGAGTACAAGAACCAGCTGCAAGCTCATGCCAAATTCATCGCTTCCGAACCGAACGCCCGCGTTCTGATTCAGGGCAACACCGATGATCGCGGCAGCCGTGAATACAACCTGGCACTGGGTCAACGCCGTGCGGACGCCGTCAAGAAGCAGCTCGTGCTGATGGGCGCTCCGGAATCGCAGATCGAATCCGTCAGCCTGGGTAAGGAAAAGCCGAAGGCCCTGGGTGATAACGAAGCAGCCTGGGCCGAGAACCGTCGCGCCGATATGCTCTATAACGGCGAATATTGATCATGATGCGGTCTCTTCCGGCGGCGCTGGCCGCCGCCGGTTTGCTTTGTGCACTCCCGGCGCAGGCAGGTCTGTTTGATGATGATATCGCCCGCAAGCAGGTAAGCGATCTCCAGAAAACCACCAGCCAGACGCTGATCGACCAGACGCGTCAGATTGACCAACTCAATCGCGAAGTTGCCGAACTGCGCGGCCAGATTGAAGTTCTGGTCAATCAGATTGGTGAACTGGACAAGCGCCAGAAGGATTTCTATCTGGATCTGGATAATCGCCTGCAGGGCATCGAAGCCGGCAAAGGCAAAACCGTTGCCAAACCTGCCTCTGCGCCAGCTGGCGAAACCAAGCTTGCTGACAAAGCCGATCTGAAGACCGACAGTAAAACCGAGACCAAATCCGACAGCAAAGTCGACGCCAAGGTCGATAGTAAACCAGCCGCCGATGACCCGGCAGCCGCACTGAAAGCCTACGAAGCGGCACTGGGCCTGTTCAAGGCCGGCAAATACAAAGAAGCAGCTGCCGCATTCGACAAATTCGGCAAGAGCTTTGGTGAAAGCGAGCAGGCACCGGCCGCCCAGTTCTGGCTGGGCAACAGTTATTACGCCCTGGGCGACTGCAAGCAGGTGATCGGTTCGCAGCAGAAACTGCTGGCGAAATGGCCCAAGAATACGCGTGCGCCCGATGCCATGGCGAATATCGCCAACTGCCAGGCCGAGCTGGGCCAGAAAGCCGAGTCACAAAAGACGCTGAAAGATCTGGTCGCCAGATATCCGGAGTCCAAGGCTGCAGGCGCTGCAAAACAACAACTGAAGAAATAAACGGGCATGGCGGATCAGCGTGGCGCGAATCGTGAAACAACGGTTCGCCTGACCGAAATATTTTTTTCACTGCAGGGTGAAGCGGCGCGCTCCGGTTTACCCACCGTATTTATTCGTCTGACCGGTTGCCCGCTGCGCTGCACCTGGTGCGATACCGAATACGCCTTCACCGGCGGAACGCCCACCGACATCAGTGCCATTCTGGTGGAGGTTGCCAAATACCCGACACGCCATGTTTGCGTCACCGGCGGCGAGCCCCTGGCCCAGAAAAGCTGCCTCCCTTTGCTCGCAGCCCTTTGTGATGCCGGTTATGACGTGTGCCTGGAAACCTCCGGCGCACTGGACATACAATCGACCGATCCCCGCGTGGCACGGATCATGGATCTGAAAGCCCCCGGTTCCGGCGAGTGCGCACGCAACCTGCTTGGCAATATTGCCGATCTGCGTGCCACGGACGAAATCAAAATTGTCCTGGCCTCCCGGGCCGACTTTGACTGGGCCGCCGACATGATCCGCACGCACGGACTGACCGAACGCTGTGACGTGGTGCTGTCACCGGTCGCCGGCCAACTCGACCCGACGGCACTGGCCGAATGGATTCTGGCAGAAGGCTTGCCGGTACGTTTTCAGATTCAGATGCATAAACTTTTGTGGAGCGACGCCCGTGGCAAGTAACGATCTCATCGCACCACCGGCGGTTGTGCTGCTATCCGGGGGACTGGACTCGGCCACCACACTGGCCATTGCCCGGGATCAGGGGTTTGCCTGCCATGCCATCGCCTTTGATTACGGCCAACGCCATCGGGCCGAACTCGATGCTTCGCTGCGGCAGGCCAAGGCCCTGGGTGCGCTGACCCATCGCGTGGTGCATGTGGATATGAACCAGTTTGGCGGCTCAGCCCTCACCGACTTTTCGATTGACGTACCGGAAGCCCACAGCCAAGCGGGCATTCCCAGTACCTATGTGCCGGCACGCAACACGGTGATGCTGTCACTGGCCTTGGCCCTGGCCGAAACACTGCAAAGCCGTGACATCTTTCTCGGCGTCAATGCCGTCGACTATTCAGGTTATCCGGATTGCCGTCCGGAATACATCGCGGCGTTTGAGCAGATGGCCAACCTGGCCACCAAAGCCGGCGTTGAAGGCACGCGTTTCCGTATTCACGCACCGCTCATTGACTTGAGTAAAGCCGAGATCATTCGTACCGGTACCGCATTGGGCGTGGACTACAGCCTGACCGTGTCGTGTTATCAGGCGAGCCCGGAAGGCCGCGCCTGCGGGCATTGCGACTCCTGCGCCCTGCGCGCCGAAGGCTTTGCCGCTGCCGGCATCCCCGATCCGACGCCCTACATCTGCAGATAGACCTCGCTCAACGCCGTTCCCAGCAAGTTAGCTGGGCCACCGTATGCTGGAACTTACGTGCCGTTTCACGGATCACAAAAGGCACGTCCTGTGGCGCACCCAGTGGCACGAAATCTTTGGCCAATAGCTCTTGAAGCGCATCGAAGGTCGTATAGCGTTCCCCGTCCTGCTTGAAACCGCCCAGCCAACGCTCACGTGGCGTGTGTTCAGTGAGCCAGGTATAGGGCGAGGTCAACACCAGCACACCGCCCGACACCAACCGCTGACCGATTTCTTCGAGAAATTTTTTCGGGTCATACAGGCGATCAATGAGATTCGCGGCCAGCACCAGATCGAAGCCCGTCAGCGTCGTTTTCAAATTGCAGGCATCCCCCTGCCAAAACGACACGCGATCAGCACATTCTGCATAGCCCAACGCATCCAGTGACACCTCCCGGTAAGACTGCAGCTCGCCTTCGTCGGTCAGTGCATAACGCACTAGGCCATCCCGCATCAGCGTATCCGCCAGGTTGATAAACCGTGCGGAAAAATCAACACCGGCCACCGACTCAAACCCACCCTGCGCCAGAGCAAAACTACTCCGTCCCACGGCACAACCGATATCGAGCGCGCGATGGCGCGGCCGGCCCTCCGAAACTTCCAGGGCAATTTGCGCCACCCGCGCCGGAAAGTTAGGCACCTCAAAATATTCGGTGCCGAAATGAAACTCGGCATACTGCGCCAGCAACGCATCATCTTCATAGTGCGAGACCTGTGGCACCAAGGGTGCATCACCCACCACATAACGAAAGCCCGCATGCTGGAAAAAATGCCGGCGAAATGCATAGCGCGAGGCGCGCAAGGCCTCGTTGCCACAGGAGATCCAGCTACCACCCTTCATCAGATTATGGCGCTCATCAAACGTCGGTATCGAGAAGTCATCATAGAGCGGGTGCGCTTCAAACCCGGCAAACGGGTAAATCGGCGTACAGGTCCATTGCCATACATTGCCGACCACGTCATAAAAATCGCCATGGGCAAATTGCGTCACAGATACGGAACTGCAACCACCGGCCAACCGGCGCTGTGCAGGCGCCTCGACATCCATCTGCGCCACATCGTACAACCGGTACCACTCGTCTTCCGTTGGCAAGCGAACCGGCAAGCCGCTTTCCGCCGCCTTCCAGCGGCAGAAAGCTTCGGCCTCGTGAGCATTCACCTCCACCGGCCAATCCCACGGCATGGGCACTTCTTCACACATCAGCCGTAGCCACCAGACGCCATGCCGCTCAATCCAGAAGGTCGGGCAAACCGCCTTGGCAAAGCTACGCCAGCCGAGGCCCTCTTCGCTCCAGAAGCGATCATTCGTGTAACCGCCAGCGCTCACAAATGCCTGATACTCGGCATTCGAGACCAGCATCCGACTCGCCTTGAAGCCGGGGACCGCCGCACGATGCGTTCCGTACTCGTTATCCCATCCATAGCGTCGCGCCTCTTTATTCTCATCCGTGCAAGCATCCTGATGAGGGCGACCTTTGCCTATCCGCACCTCGCCGCCTGCAACATCAACCAGCGTGTTTTCCGGTACATCCGCCATCGACTTGTCCGACAGCATTGCCGGCATCCAGCCTGGCTGCGGCATCACGTGATGCAACGTATGCTGGCGAATCAGGACCGACGATGTTTCAAGATGAATGAGCTCATGTTCGATGCCCATCAGAATGGCCCACCACGGGTTAGCCCAACCCAACGGGCCATGCCAGGGTGCCTCTCGAATGACTCGCAACACCATCGCACGCACCTGATCACGGTAGGCACGCACCTCACTGACCGCCGGCCAATCATAGTGGGCATCGTTCAGATCATCCCAATTCATCTCATCCACGCCCACGGCAAACATGGCTTCAAACCGGGGATTGATCCGCGTATCAATCAGCTTGGCCAGCAACAGCTTATTCACAAAAAAAGTGGCTGTATGCCCAAAATAGAAAATCAACGGGTGGCGAAGCGTAATGGGCTTTTCGTAAAATGCAGTATCCGAGACCAGACAGGTAAAGAGTGACTCGTAACGCTCAAAGCTCTCTGTAAAGTAGCCGGCCAACCGCTCCCTGAGGGTAGCCTCATCAAGCCCGCACCAGTCGGGCGACACAGGGAAAGGATGCATATTTACGTTCTTCATAACGCGAATCTTTCTGTTCAACAACTCTATTTGTCTAGGACAAATTAAAGGCTCATTGTATGCCAAACCGACAAATTGACGGAAAACTTCTTAAACACTATAATCTTGCCTCTTCGTAGTGCCCTGGGGGTTGGTAGCTCAGTCGGTAGAGCAGCGGACTTTTAATCCGTTGGTCGTGGGTTCGAATCCCACCCAACCCACCAAACAAGAA
>CAYLWV010000068.1:0-8400 GCA_964387485.1 uncultured Dechloromonas sp.
GATCAGACCAATCTGCCGCTATTTGATACCGGTGTGGCGGATGTGAGCTATGCGCAGATGTTCAGCGAGAACATCTTCACCGGCTGGGACCGTGTGTCCAATGCCAACCAGGTCACGGCCGCGCTGACGTCCCGCTATTCGCTGGATAAAACAGGTCAGCAGCTGATGAGCTTTAGTCTCGGCCAGCGTGTTTTCTTCCAGCCGCAGCAGGTCAATCTGTATGCGACGCAGCCGACCAGCAGTTATGGGAGTAACGACTACTTTGCTCAGGCTTCCGGCATGGTGGCGCCTTATACCTCGGTTAACGGTTTCGCTCAGGTGAGCCCGTATGCACAAGCCAATAGCGCGAGTAACAACACGTCCAGCGTGAACCGGATCAATCGCGCCAGTATCGGTGGTAAGTTCCAGCCGAGTCGGGAAAATGTGCTGAACTACACTTACCGTTACCAGAATCAGGATTACATTCCCGGCGCATCCACATCGGGGATGACCGCAACGGCCGTGATGCAGAATGATGTCAGTGCCGCCTGGAAGATCTGGGGCCCGTTGCGGGCTGTGGGCCGATATACCTATTCGGCCGTGCAGTCCTCGCAGATCGAAAGCCTGGCCGGTATCGAATATAACGCGGCCTGCTGGACAGCGCGTGCCGTGTATCACCGCGCCATGACCTACAGCTCGACGCAGACTCCATTCCTGAACACCAGTTTCTTTATCCAGCTGGAACTCAAGGGCATGGGGAGCATTGGCTCCAGCCCGCTGGATGTGTTGCGCCGTAATGTCCCGAACTACACCCGAACCTCGGATGCGGCCTTCATGCCGCCGCTGACGGATCCTTATTATTAATGGATCATTGAACATGCCGATGCTCAATCGTTGTCGAACATTTTTTGCCGTGACGTTGCTGGCCCTTCTGTGGTCGGTTGGGGCGTCTGCTGCGCCGACCGCTTCCGGGCAGGCCACACGTGCCAACCAGCCGCAAACCCTGGATCGCATCGTCGCGGTCGTCAACGATGGTGTGATTACGCAGAATCAGCTTAACAGTCGCGTCCGTTCAGCCTCGATGCAGCTGCAGCGCCAGAAAGTCCAGTTGCCGCCGGGTGATATTCTGCGTCAGCAGGTGCTGGAGCAGATGATCACCGAGCGTACCCAGGTGCAGGTGGCGCAAGAGGCCGGTATCCGTGTGGAAGATACCGAGCTGGAGCAGGCGCTGAACCGTATTGCCGCCAACCAGAAAATGTCCACGCAACAGATGCGCCAGATGGTCGAGAAGGACGGAATTGCCTGGCCGGACTTCCGGGAAGAAATCCGGAGCCAGATGATGATTGCCCGGGTGCGTGAGCGCGAAGTGGATGCCAAGATCAATGTCACCCCCGGTGAAGTGGATAACTTCCTGGCCAACCAGGCCGCTACCGGTGCCGGTGAAGAAGTGCACCTCGCGCACATTGTGATCCGTATTCCCGAAGGCGCTTCACCGGAAACCTTGAACAAGCTGCGCATGAAAGCCGTGTCGATTGATGATCAGGCCAAGGCCGGTCGTGATTTCGGCCAACTGGCGGCCACCTATTCAGAATCCAACGATGCCATGCAAGGCGGGGATCTGGGTTTCCGGCCGGTCGATAGTCTGCCGCAGGTAATGAGTTCGGCCATTGCCAACCTCAAGCCAGGCCAGGTCAGCGATGTGGTCCGTAGTCCGAGTGGTTTTCATATTGTCAAACTGATCGCCCGCAAGGGCGGTAGTGCGTTACCGCAGATTCAGCAGACGCATGCCCGCCATATTCTCATCAAGGTGACCGAAATCACCTCGGAGGCCGAAGCGCGCCAGAAGATCAATCAGGTCCATAGCCGCCTGAAAAACGGTGAAGACTTCGCCACATTGGCCAAGCTCTATTCACAGGATGGCTCCGCCCAGAAGGGTGGTGATCTGGGCTGGTTATACCCCGGTGACACCGTGCCCGCCTTTGATCAGGCCATGAATGCCCTGAAGATCGGCGAGATCAGTAATCCGGTACAGTCCCAGTTCGGTTTCCACATCATTCAGGTGCTGGAGCGCAGAACGACCGATGTGTCCCAGGAGCGCCAGCGTCAGCGGGCCACGATGGCCTTACGCCAGCGGAAGCTGGAAGAAGCCAATCAGGAGTGGATGCGTCAGGTGCGCGACCGTGCCTATGTTGAAATCCGTACGGATGATCAATGACAGGGTCTGTACAACGCGCTGACGAGAGCTTTGCCGCTCAGTTAGGTTCTCATTCAGGCGCGCAGCCCGTTCGTCTGGCCATCACCTCCGGAGAGCCGGCCGGTATTGGCCCTGATCTCTGCCTGCGGCTGGCGGCGCAATCCTGGCCAGACCAGCTGGTGGTGCTGGCTGATCGGGATTTACTGGCAGCGCGTGCCCGACAAATGGGTGTTTCCGTGACGCTGAAGGATTACGATCCGGCGGCGCCCATTGCGGCTTCCTGTCGTGGTGAGCTGATTGTCAGCCACATTTCGGTACAAGCCCCCGTGATCACGGGACAGCTGAACCCGGCCAATAGTAATTATGTCGTTGCCATTCTGGACCGAGCCATCGCCGGTTGTCAGCAGGGCGAGTTTGCCGCGATGGTCACGGCACCGTTGCATAAAGGGGTGATCAACGAAGCCGGCCGACCGTTTACCGGCCATACCGAATATCTGGCCGAGCAAACGCAGACGCCGCTGGTCGTCATGATGCTGGCCGGCGATACGCCCCATGGCCCGTTGCGTGTTGCTCTGGCGACGACCCATCTGGCGCTGTCGGCTGTGCCGGCGGCGATCACGGAAGATCTGCTGACCCGGGTACTGCGTATCCTGGATCAGGATCTGCGTGAAAAATTTGGCCTGGCCGCACCCCGTATTCTGGTGGCGGGGCTGAATCCGCATGCGGGTGAAGGTGGTCACATGGGGCGGGAAGAAATCGACGTCATCGTCCCCGTGCTGGATCGTCTGCGTTCTGAAGGCATGCAGCTCATCGGGCCGCTTCCTGCCGACACGCTGTTTACCCCGCGCGTGTTGCCGCAAGGCGATGCCGTGCTGGCCATGTATCACGATCAGGGCCTGGCCCCGCTCAAATACGCCACCTTTGGTCAGGGTATCAACATTACCCTCGGTTTACCGATCATCCGCACTTCGGTCGATCATGGCACGGCGCTCGATCTGGCCGGCCGTCAGCCCGGCGGTGATTTGCCGGTGGCCGACCCGGGTAGCCTCCATGCGGCTGTGGCATTGGCCGCCCAACTTGCCAATCAACAACGTTCATGAACCGTTCCAGTAAACCCGCGCCCAGTAAGCTTGCCCGAGAGACCGGTCACACGGCCCGCAAACGGTTTGGGCAGAACTTTCTGATCGATCAGGGCATCATTCATGGCATCGTGGATGCCGTGAACCCGCGTCCAGGCGAACAGGTCGTTGAAATTGGACCCGGCCTGGGGGCATTGACCCAGCCGCTGCTGGCGCGTGCCGGTCATCTGCATGTGGTCGAACTGGATCGTGATCTGATCGCCCGTCTAGAGAAAAAATATACGCGCGAGCAAATGACCATTCATGCCGGCGATGCGCTGGCCTTTGATTTTGCTTCGCTGGGACCGGATCTGCGGGTGGTCGGTAATCTGCCGTACAACATTTCTACCCCCATTCTGTTTCACCTGCTCGACAAGGTTGAGGCCATTCGCGACATTCATGTCATGTTGCAGAAGGAAGTGGTCGACCGTATGGTGGCGGCTCCCGGTGATTCGGATCGCAGCCGCCTGTCGGTCATGCTGCAACGTTATTGCTACCTCGAGCCGTTGCTGGATGTGCCGCCCGAATCCTTTGATCCGGCGCCCAAAGTTAATTCTGCGGTGGTGCGCATGATGCCGCGGCCCATCGCTGATCGTCTGCCCGTGGATGAGGCGAAACTCAGCGCGGTGGTCAGTGCGGCCTTTTCGCAACGGCGCAAAATGGTCCGTAACACCCTCAAGCCCCTATTGGGTGCCGAAGCGATTGAAGCGGCCGGGGTGGACCCGACCGAGCGCGCCGAGCAGCTCAGTGAAGCCGATTTTGTGGCACTGGCCAATCGGCTGCCGTAACTGACGCACCGACTGCGGCGACGCCGCTCAAACGTTGAAGGTCGCAATCACCGGCGTGTGATCGGACGGCCGCTCCAGGGCACGGGGCGACTTGTCGATCTCACAGGCGGTACAGGTGTTGGCCAACGGCTTGCTGGCCAAAATGTGATCAATGCGCAGGCCAAAATTCCGACGGAAGGCGTTCATCCGGTAATCCCACCAGGAGAAGCTTTTTTCCGGCTGATCAAAGCGCCGGAAGACATCTTCCAGGCCCAGCGCTTCCAGGGCTGCAAAGGCGGCGCGCTCGGGGGGAGATACATGAATGGCTTCTTTCCAGTCCGGGTGCGCGTCCGCATCGGTCGGGGCAATGTTGTAATCGCCGATCAGGCAGAGTTTGCCGTGTGTCTTGAGCTCCAGACCTAGCCACTCAGTGAGATGGGACAGCCAGTTCAGTTTGTAGACAAACTTGTCGGTGTCCGGCGCCTGACCGTTGGGAAAGTAACCATTGACCACGCGGACACCGTTGATGGTGGCCGCAATTATCCGTTGCTGCGGGTCATCAAACCCGGGGATGCCACGTTGAACATCGGTGGCAGGTTCGCGCGACAGAAGCGCCACGCCGTTATAGGTTTTCTGACCGGCAAAGACCGCGTGATAACCGGCTTCAAGTAATGCGGCTTCCGGGAACTTCGCGTCCTCGCATTTGAGCTCCTGCAAACCCACCACATCCGGGCCAGCGGTGGCCAGCCAGTCCAGCAGATGCGGCAGGCGGACATTGAGCGAGTTCACATTCCACGTAACAATTTTCATAGATGACTTTAGCGTTGACGGCTTGTAATGGGGGCAAAGTCGGGTACCGATGTGCCTAGTGGCGGGTACGATCTTCCGGTGCTGTAAACACCCAGTCGGCCTGTAGTCGTGTCTGGGCCAGCTGGATATGCAGTCGGGCACGCCAGCGCATGGCACCGGTAATGCAGACCGGAATACTGCCGGTACCGGTCCATTGGCCATTGGCATCCTGGATCAATGCTATACGGATCAGGCCCATATCCATGTCATCACCGGTCAGATCGACCCAGACGGTGGATGGAGCGTGGGCGGGCAGTACGCGCGCCGGTGGTGTGAGCGTGAAGGTCAGCGGCGCGCTCACGGGAATCGGCCGGGGGCTGATGCTGAAGGCCCAGGGGGCCTCGGAGGCCACCGGTGTGATGATGGGTAACTGACAGGCATCCCGGTTCAGATTGCAGGGCGGCGGCGTGATTGCCGTGGCGTCGGCCGGGTCAGTGACCAGCTGCATGAGGTCGTTGCCGTAACGCTGGGCAACGATAAACGATACTGCCAGCAGTACGACGATGGCCAATGGCCAGAGACGTGAGCGCGGTTGTTTGCGTGTGGTCATTTCAGGGTCGTGCAGAGTCATCAGGCATCCTTGCCGGTTTCAACCGTGTGTGGTCGATGTTGATTGCGCAATAGAACAATGAGGGCACCTTCGCCGCCATCGACCGGTTTGGCCTGGCAATACGCCAGAACCTCCTGGCGTTGCGCCAGCCAGTTACGGGTCAGCACACGCAGCACGGCCACCTGGCCGGGAGAGCGCAGGCCACGCCCGGTCACCACGCGTATGCAGCGAATGCCCTGGTGCAGGCAGCGACTCAGAAAATGTGCCAACGCACTGCGTGCAGCATCCCGTGTGTGACCATGTAGATCGATTTCCCGCTGGATCACCCAGCGGCCGCGTCGGAGATCGCGCAGGACCTGCATGGAAACCCCCCGGTGCAGGTAGACGGGTTCGTCACCGCCTTCCAGGCGGTCGGCAAGCTCGATGGGAGCATGAATCAGATCATGCAGCACCGCCTGTTGGTCCAGCAGGTGCTGGCGTGCCACAGGCTTGGGCGGTTGAGGGCGCAGATCGGCTCTGGGTGCCGTACGCAGGGGAGCGGCATCACCGACCTGGGCCCGGAACAGATCCTGTTCCTCCTGGCTGAGTATTGCCGGCATCGGTATGGTTCCCGGAGCCGTGGCAGCAGAACAGCCTTACTTGGCAGGCGCCCAGGCCTTCAGGGCAACATCCAGGCCCTGGGCCAGGCTATCCAGGAAGCGTTCGGCATCCAGTGCCGCCATACAACCGGTGCCGGCCGAGGTGATGGCCTGGCGGTAGTTGTGATCCTGCACGTCGCCGGCGGCAAAGACACCCGCCACACTGGTCGCCGTTGCGAAACCATTGTTGCCCATGCGGGTCACGATATAACCGTTTTCCATCTCGACCTGACCGGCAAACATGTCGGTATTCGGCTTGTGACCGATGGCAATGAAAACGCCACGCAGTTCTTTGTCTTTGGTCGAGCCGTCGGCGGCCTTGATGCGCACACCGGTCACGCCGGTGTTATCGCCCAGCACTTCGTCCAGGGTGGAGTTCAGCTCCAGAACGATCTTACCTTCTTCAACGCGCTTGTAGAGTTTGTCGACCATGATCTTTTCGGCGCGGAACTTGTCGCGACGGTGAATCAGCGTTACTTTGCTGGCAATGTTGGCCAGATAGAGCGCTTCTTCCACGGCCGTGTTGCCGCCGCCAACGACAGCCACTTCCTGGTTGCGGTAGAAGAAACCATCGCAGGTAGCGCAGGCCGATACGCCGCGACCAGCGAAGGTCTCTTCCGAGGGCAGACCCAGATACTGGGCCGAAGCACCGGTGGCGATGATCAGTGCATCACAGGTATACGTACCCGCATCGCCTTGCAGTTCGAAGGGGCGTTGACCCAGTTTGACCGTGTGTATATGGTCAAACACCATTTCGGTTTCAAAGCGGGCGGCATGCTGTTCGAAGCGGGCCATCAGTTCCGGGCCCATGACGCCGTTGACGTCGGCTGGCCAGTTATCGACTTCCGTCGTAGTCATCAGCTGTCCACCCTGGGCCAGGCCGGTAATCAGCACCGGTTTCAGGTTGGCGCGGGCCGCGTAAATGGCTGAAGTATAGCCAGCCGGTCCGGAACCGAGGATCAGCAGAGGGATATGACGGGTCGCAGCAGACATGACAACTCCTGAAGTTGGGGCGGCTCTTGGAAAGGATGCCGCAAATCATTTAATCCTAGGGATTATAATCGTTCCTTACGTCATCACCAGCCCGAAGATGGGCAAGCACTTTACTCATGACCCGACTTTTCAGCCGACAGCACAGTACGCCCCGCAGTACGCCTCTGACCCAGCGTATCGATGGGCCGCGTACCTTGCCGGAACGTATCGGTGCCCTGATGCAGGAAGCCCGCTGGGCGCTGCTCGGTTTTGTGGCCCTGGTTGCCATGTTGGCCCTGGGTGGCTTCAATCCGGCAGACCCGGCCTGGTCGCACTCTGGCCCGGCCGGTCGCGTGACCAACCCCATGGGCCGCTTTGGCGCCTGGATATCCGATCTGCTGTTCTATCTGTTTGGCGGTGCCGCTTGGTTATGGGCGCTTTTACCGCTGGTGTTGATTCTGATTGGCTGGACAGCACGTCGTCGCGCCCTGCGCGAAGCCATGGAGCCGGAAATCCGCCCACTCTGGTTGACGCTCAGCGGCTTTCTCCTCCTGCTGGTCTGTGTCTCCACTTTTGCCGCACTGCGCTTCCATACCAGCGGTCATGCCTTGCCCATGGGCCCCGGGGGGGTGCTGGGCGAAGGCCTGGCAACGGTGATCGGCAATGCCTTCGGTTTTACCGGCGCCACCCTGATTATCGGCAGCCTGTTGCTGCTGAGTTGGCGTATTTTCAGCGGTCTGCCCTGGGTCGTGCTGTTTGAACACATCGGCGGCCTGATGGAAAAGGCGGTGGGGGGTGGTGGCCGTGCTGTCGAAAGCTGGCAGGATCGCCGTATCGGCAAGGAAATTGCCCAGCAACGTGAAGCCACCGTCGAGCAGAAACGGGCCGAACCCACCGAGCCGGTCTTTATTGAGCCGCCTGCGCCGGTAGAAGTGCCAGTTTCGCGCAAAGCCACGCAACGTAAAGAGCGTGAAAAACAGGTGCCGCTGTTTCCTGAAGCCGTGGTGGGAGGCAAGCTGCCCCCGCTGAGCCTGCTGGATCCGGCGCAGCCACCGACGGATATGCCGACCGAAGAAACGCTGCAATTTACCTCCCGCCTTATTGAAACCCGTCTGGGGGATTTCGGCGTCGAGGTGAAAGTCATTGCAGCCTATCCGGGTCCGGTGATTACGCGTTATGAAATTGAACCGGCGGTTGGCGTTAAAGGCGCCCAGATCGTTAATCTGGCCCGCGATCTGGCCCGTGCCCTGGCATTGGTCTCCGTGCGCGTGGTGGAAACCGTACCGGGTAAATCCTGCATGGCGCTGGAGCTGCCCAACGCCAAGCGCCAGAC
>CAYLWV010000069.1:0-8319 GCA_964387485.1 uncultured Dechloromonas sp.
CCATGTATCTGCCAATTTTCCAGCTGGGCAATGTGCTTTGAACAACCCGCGTACCGGCAGTGACAAATCGCCTGAAACACCGGTTTTGCGCCGTAGTCCGTTATAATTAAAGGTTTAAACCTACCTGCCGCAACTCAGCGCACTCATGAAACGCTATTTCATCACCGGTCTGTTGATTTGGGCGCCGCTTGGCATCACGATCTGGGTGCTTTCTTTCATCCTGGGCATGATGGATCAATCCATCATGCTGCTGCCGGCTGCCTGGCAACCACGCGCCCTACTCGGCTTTCATCTGCCAGGGATCGGCGCGCTGCTCACGCTGCTGGTAGTCTTTGTCACCGGCCTACTGACGGCCAACTTTATCGGCCAGCGCCTGGTTCGCTGGTGGGAAGCCCTGCTGCACCGCATTCCTGTCGTGCGTTCGGTCTATCAGAGCGTCAAACAGATTTCAGACACCGTTTTTTCCCCCTCTGGACAGGCCTTTCGCCAGGCCGTTCTGGTCCAGTATCCTCGCCAGGGTAGCTGGACGATCGGTTTTCTGACCGGCACCCCGGGTGGCGAAATCGCCGAACACCTGGGACAGGATATGGTCAGCCTGTACGTGCCGACAACGCCGAACCCGACCTCCGGTTTTTTCCTGATGGTGCCTAAAGCCGATGTCGTCGAACTCGACATGTCGGTCGAAGATGCCCTCAAATATCTCATCTCGATGGGTGTCGTTGCGCCCACCGTGCCGAAAACGCTGACGACGAAGATGGATGCCCAACGGGCAGACACTTATGTCGGCGACTGATTTCCACCCTGAAGAAAAGCAAGATACCTCATGCGTACTCACTACTGTAGCGACCTCAATCCTTCGCTAAACGAACAGATTGTCACCCTGTGCGGCTGGGCACATCGCCGCCGTGACCATGGTGGCGTGATCTTCATCGACCTGCGTGACCGCAGCGGTCTGGCCCAGGTCGTGTGTGACCCGGATCGTGCCGAGATGTTCAAGATTGCCGAGGATGTGCGCAACGAGTTCTGCCTCAAGATCACCGGTAAAGTACGCCCGCGTCCGGCCGGCACCGAAAACACGTCACTCGCTTCGGGCGGCATTGAAGTGCTCTGCCATGAAATCGAAGTACTAAACGCCGCTGTCACCCCCCCATTCCAGGTCGATGAAGAGCACCTCTCAGAAAACGTACGCCTGACCCACCGCGTCATCGACTTGCGCCGTCCAGCCATGCAGAAAAATCTGCAGCTACGTTATCGCGTGGCGCGCGCTTTCCGCCGCTACCTCGACGACAACGGCTTCATCGATATCGAAACGCCCATGCTGACCAAATCGACGCCGGAAGGTGCACGTGATTACCTGGTCCCGTCGCGCGTCCATCCAGGCCAGTTCTTCGCCCTGCCACAGTCGCCGCAGCTATTCAAGCAGCTGCTCATGGTGGCTGGCTTCGACCGTTACTACCAGATCGTCAAATGCTTCCGCGACGAAGATCTGCGTGCTGATCGTCAGCCTGAATTCACCCAGGTCGATATCGAAACCTCATTCCTGAGCGAAGAAGAGATCATGGGCCTGATGGAAGGCATGATTCGCTACGTCTTCAAGGATGCCATGGATGTAGATCTGCCGAACCCGTTCCCACGGATGAGCTATGCCGAAGCCATGGCCCGTTTTGGTTCGGACAAACCCGACCTGCGCGTCACCCTGGAACTGACCGACGTGACGGATGCGGTTGCCGATGTCGCCTTCAAGGTATTCAGTGGCCCGGCGACTACCGGCGGACGCGTTGCTGCGATGCGCATTCCGGGTGGCGCATCCCTGAGCCGTGGCGAGATCGACGAGTACACCAAGTTCGTCGGCATCTATGGTGCCAAGGGTCTCGCCTACATCAAGGTCAATGATGCCAGCCAGATCAACGAAACCGGCCTGCAATCCCCCATCGTCAAGAACCTGCATGAAACCGCGCTTAAGACCATTATCGAGCGTACCGGCGCACAGAGTGGCGACCTGATTTTCTTCGGGGCCGACAAGACCAAGGTCGTGAACGATGCCCTCGGCGCCCTGCGCGTCAAGATCGGCCATGAAAAGAACTTCATGACCGGTGTGACCTGGGCACCGCTGTGGGTCGTGGACTTCCCGATGTTCGAATACGATGAGGACGACAAGCGCTGGACGGCCTGTCACCACCCGTTCACCAGCCCCAAGGACGATCACATCGCCCTGCTGACGACCGATCCGGGCAAGTGCCTGGCCAAGGCCTACGACTTGGCGCTGAATGGCTGGGAAATCGGTGGTGGCTCGGTCCGTATCCACCGTGCCGATGTGCAGCAAACGGTGTTTGAAGCACTTGGCATTGGCGAGGAAGAAGCCCAGATCAAATTTGGCTTCCTGCTCGACGCCCTGAAATACGGCGCACCGCCGCATGGTGGTCTGGCCTTCGGCCTGGATCGCATTGTCACCATGATGACCGGTGCCGAATCGATCCGTGATGTGATTGCGTTCCCGAAAACCCAACGTGCCCAGTGTCTGCTGACCAATGCACCGTCGGATGTTGATGAGAAGCAACTACGCGAACTGCACATCCGTCTGCGCCAACCGGCACCCACCGACGCTGCCAAAGCACCGGCGGCCTGACCGAAAGACCGCGTGAACCCGGCTGCGTTTGCCCGCCTGCTCGAAGATTTTGAGCGGGCGGGGGTTTACCACCTGACGCCCGGTGGCATTGAGGCACTCCCCGAGGCCTGCATTCAGGCTGACCTGGAGCTGATACTTGTCCCCCTGCGGGAAACCCCCCGCATGGCCGATGCGCTGGAGATTCTGACCCGGGCCACCCAGTGTCCAGCGCATGAAGGTGCGCATCTGGATGACCTGTCGGAAATGCTGAGCGACTTCTCGTGGTTACCGGCTAACGGCTACGTGCTCCTCGTCGAAGATGCCGACAATCTGATCGCGTCTGACCCCACTGGAGTACAGAAGCTGCTCGAAGCCCTGCAAAGCGCCAGCCATCACTGGCAGGGCCAGGAAGTGCCATTCTGGGCCTTTATCGGACTGCGCGGGGATGGCGTGGCCTTGCTCCCCATGATCGGCTGATTTCTGCCCCCCATGGCCACCGCATACAAACGCCCGGAATCGGTACTGGTGGTCATCCACACCGCCGACTTGCAGGTTTTGTTACTGGAACGCGCCAAGCATCCCGGATACTGGCAATCGGTCACCGGTAGCCGCGAATCCGGCGAAAGCTTGATTGAGACCGCCCTGCGTGAAGTCCATGAAGAAACCGGCCTCACCCTGTCAGCAGCCGATCTACAGGCCTGGCCGGGAGAAAATGTCTACGAGATCATGCCGGAATGGCGACATCGTTATGCGCCCGATGTCACGCACAACAGAGAACATGTTTTTTCCGTGTGCCTGCCGGCCGTATGCGATATCCGGATGAGCCCCGACGAACATCGCGCCTGGCGCTGGGCGCCCCAAGACGAAGCTGCTGCCGCCTGTTTTTCCGCCAGCAATCGTGAGGCAATTCTTGCGCTACCGTTCATTCGCCGGTCATAAGACTTTGCGAAGATGCCCATGCTCGCTACAATCGCCGCCATCAACACTCCCATTTTCTGACCGACGGATTTGATATGACCATCGCTCAACCGCACGAAAACATCGCCCTCGAAGCCAAAGTCCTGGCTGAGGCCCTGCCGTTCCTCAAGCGCTTTCATGGTAAAACCATCGTCGTGAAATACGGCGGCAACGCCATGACGGAAGAACGCCTCAAGCAATCATTCGCCAACGATGTGGTGCTACTCAAACTCGTCGGTCTGAACCCGGTGGTGGTGCACGGCGGTGGCCCGCAAATCGAACAGATGCTCACCCAAGTCGGTAAAAAAGGCGAATTCATTCAGGGTATGCGCGTCACCGACGCCGAAACCATGCGCATCGTCGAGATGGTGCTGGGCGGCGAGGTGAACAAGGATATCGTTGGCCTGATCAATCAGAACGGCGGCAAAGCCGTGGGATTGACGGGCAAAGACGCTGGCCTCATCCGTGCCAAAAAACTCATGCTTCCCAAGCATGGCAGCCCATCGGAATTGCTCGATATTGGTCTGGTTGGCGACATCCAGCAGATCGACCCGTCGATCGTGCATCATCTGGTGTCAGGCGCCTTTATTCCGGTCATCGCACCGATTGGCTATGGCCCCGATGGTGAAACCTACAACATCAATGCGGACGTCGTCGCCGGCAAGATGGCCGAAGTACTGG
The DNA here is from genome assembly GCA_964387485.1 of uncultured Dechloromonas sp. Taxonomy (GTDB): domain Bacteria; phylum Pseudomonadota; class Gammaproteobacteria; order Burkholderiales; family Rhodocyclaceae; genus Fluviibacter. The sequence goes on from CAYLWV010000069.1 coordinate 4,244, forward strand.
GCGCCGAGAAGCTGGTGCTGCTGACCAACACGCCGGGCGTGCTGGACAAAGCCGGCAACCTGCTGACCGGCCTGACACCTCGGGATATTGACGACATGGTCGCCGATGGCACCCTCTCGGGCGGCATGCTGCCGAAGATCTCTTCAGCGCTTGATGCAGCCCGTAATGGCGTGAAGGGTGTTCACATCATCGACGGCCGCGTACCACACGCCCTGCTGCTGGAAATTCTGACGCAGCACGGGGTTGGCACGATGATCAAATCCGCCTGATCACTGGCAGCGCAGTGATGGCTCAACCGACGGATCGAAAACCCATCTGGGTGTTCGATCTGGATGACACGCTGCACCATGCCACGCCGCACATCTTCCCGCAGATTAATCGGGCGATGACCGCCTATATCGAGCGCCATCTGGCGCTCGATCATGCCGCAGCGACCGCGCTGCGCCAGCATTACTGGCAACGTTATGGCGCCACGCTGCTCGGTCTGATTCGCCACCACGGGGTCGATCCGCATCACTTCCTGGACCAGACGCACAATTTCGACGATCTCGGCGCGCTGATCATCACCGCACCGGCCCTGGCACAAACGCTTAAAGATCTGCCGGGTCGGCGCATCATTTTTTCCAACGCACCGCGTCGCTACACCCATGACATCCTGCGTCTCACCGGCCTACTGCCGCTATTTGATGCCGTTTACACGGTGGAATCCTTCGGCTTCCAGCCAAAGCCCCTACGCAGCGGCTTTCTGAAGCTACTGCAAAAAGAAGGCGTCAAGGCCGGTCAATGCATCATGGTCGAAGACAGCCTGGCCAATCTGGTCATGGCCAAACGGCTGGGCATGCACACCCTGTGGGTCACGCGCACGCTACGCAACAGCCCGTGGGTGGACCACAAGCTGCGCAGCGTCACGGACTTACGTCATCTGGTGGCTTGGAGCCAGCGCGCGGCCTGTGGTGCAAAGTAAGTCAGAATCATATCGGCACCGGCACGCTTGAAAGCCAGCAGACTTTCCAGCACAACCTTCTGCTCATCCAGCCAGCCGTTCTGGGCCGCCGCCTTGAGCATGGCATATTCGCCACTGACCTGATACACGGCGGTCGGCCGCGCAAACTCGTCCTTGATCCGGCGCACGATGTCCAGATAGGGCATCCCCGGTTTGATCATGACAATGTCCGCCCCTTCGGCCAGATCCAGCGCCACTTCATGCAACGCTTCGTTGGTGTTGGCCGGATCCATCTGATAGGTCATCTTGTTGCCCTTGCCCAGCTGGCCGGCCGAACCGACGGCATCACGGAACGGGCCGTAGAACGCTGACGCGTATTTAGCGCTATACGCCATGATGCGGGTATTCACGTGACCGGCCGTTTCCAGCGCCGCGCGAATGCGACCGATACGACCATCCATCATGTCGGAGGGCGCCACCATATCCACCCCGGCAGCAGCCTGCATGACGGCCTGCTGCACCAACATGTCGAGCGTGATGTCGTTAAGCACATAACCGTTATCGTCGATGATGCCATCCTGACCATGCGAGGTATAGGGATCAAGCGCCACATCGGTAATCACGGCCAGGTCGGGGAAACGCGCTTTAACGGCCTTAACCACGCGCGGCACCAACCCCGCCGGATTCGCCGCTTCTCGGCCATCCAGCGTTTTAAGAGCAACATCAATCACCGGGAAGAGCGCAATCGCGGGAATCCCCAGCGCGACGACCTCCTCCAGGTGGGCCATCAGCGTATCGGGCGAATAGCGATGCACACCGGGCATGGAACCGACCGCTTCCTGAACGCCCGTACCTTCCCGCACGAACACGGGATAAATCAGATCATCTACGGTCAGATGATGCTCCCGCACCAGGCGGCGCGTGGCGTCGTCTACCCGAACCCGACGCGGGCGCACCCACGGAAAACCGGCTTTATTCGTCATTATTTCTACCCACATCGATTGCTGCAACTGTCGCATCAGGCGCACTGCCAGCATCATCAGAACTCGTTGATTCAACAACATTGTCGCACAGGCCCAGCCAGTGTTTCAGCACGGAAGCAGCTTCGGCCACCCCGGTACGCTTGAGGCTGGAAAAGAGCTGAACACTGACCGGACAACCCAGATCCGCCAGATCGGCCTTCACGGCGCGCAGCATTTTCGTCTGTTCCTGCCGGCTCAGCTTATCGGCTTTCGACAACAGCACGTGCACGGGCCGCCCTGTCGGCGCAAACCATTCCAGCATCTGCCAATCCATATCGGTCAGCGGACGGCGGCTATCCATAATCACCACCAGACCCTTGAGCTGCTCGCGAGTCTGCAGATAGGGCCCGAGAAGCGTATCCCACTGCTTGCGGACATCTTCAGGCACCTTGGCGAAACCGTAGCCCGGCAAATCCACGAAATAACGATCCGGCGCCACCGAAAAATAGTTCAGATGCTGGGTACGGCCAGGCGTCTTGGAAACATAGGCCAGGCGTGTTTTACCGGCCAATGTGTTAATTGCCGATGATTTACCGGCATTGGAACGGCCTACAAAAGCCACCTCGGCCACGGCATCGCCCGGCGTATCACGCAGGCGGGCGACGGTCGTCAGAAACTCGGTACGCGGAAAGGGATGGTCGTGCCCCGGATTTTTCGGGGCCACCGGACCAGTTGCCGGCTGTTTCAGCACTTTTCCGGCAGACGCACCCGTTTTTTTGGGTGTCGATTTTGCGGATGTTTTCGTGGAAGATTTTAAAGTTTGGGAATTAGACACAGGACGCCTCGTTCAGGTTGTATTAGAATAGCAGCCTTAGTCAATTTATTCCCCTGTTGCTCGCTACGAGCCACAACCAATTCTCTTAGGAGTGTGGACATGATCCGTGTTGTCGCATTCGCCTTGACCGCTCTGGTCAGCGCCCTGGCTCTGGCTGCCGAGCCGGCCGCTCCCGCCGCTGCAAATGCCGCCGCTAACGCCGATGCCGCCGCTATTGCCACCAAAGTTTGTGCTGCCTGTCACGGCGCCGACGGCAACAGCAGCATTCCGGCCAATCCGAATTTGGCGGGGCAGCATGCATCCTACCTGCTCAAGCAGCTCAATAACTTCAAAGCCTCGGCCGATGGCAAACCGGCGCTGCGCCAGAACGCCGTCATGAACGGCATGGCTGCGCCGCTGTCCGCCGACGAAGTGAAGGCCCTGGCCCAGTACTTCTCGAAACAGACGCTGAAGCCGGCAGTTGCCAAGGATGAAAAGCTGGCCACCGAAGGTCGCACCCTGTGGCGTGCCGGTGATATGAAGAAGGGCATTCCGGCCTGTTCGGGCTGCCATGGCGTTGCTGGTGCAGGCCTGCCGGCCCAGTACCCGGCGCTTGCCGGTCAGCATCCGGAATACATCGTTGCTCAGCTGCAACAGTTCCGCGATGGCGTCCGTGCCAACGATCCGGAAGGCATGATGCGTATGATCGCTGCCAAAATGACCGACAAGCAAATGGCCGCGGTTGCAGAATACGCTGCAGGTCTGCGTCAGTAATTTCCTGGACGCTCTGCAAAAAGGCAGCCCGCGGGCTGCCTTTTTTACGGCCTATTGGTGGGATTCGATGAATGTGCCCGCAATAACGCCAGTTCCGCCATATCAAAGCCGGCGGCACGTCTTGCGGCTTCATTCAGCGGCGGCCTCGGCCAGGGTGCCTCATAGCGTGTCATCAGGCGTTGATAGGTCTCCACCACGGGCAATGCCTGCCGTTTACAGAGCCCCCTGAACCAGTGGTCACCTAATGCAACATGACGTACCTCATCACGCGCAATCACTGACAGCACCCGCAAAGTCGCTTTATCGCCAATGCCCTGAAACGCTCTGAAGATCGGTGGCATCGCATCCAGCCCGCGGGCTTCCATGAGACGGGGCACCAGTGCCATGCGGGCGAGAACATCTGTCGCCGTCTGCTCTGCCAACTGCCAGAGCCCTGCATGCGCCGGTAAATCACCATAGCGGTACCCTAACGCAGCAAGACGGTCGTGTATCAAATTGAAATGATAAGCCTCTTCGATCGCTACGCCCAGCCAGTCACGAACAAACTCGGCACCGAGCTTGTTGAAACGCCAGGCGGCATCGA
>CAYLWV010000070.1:0-8267 GCA_964387485.1 uncultured Dechloromonas sp.
TTCAGAATCTTTTCGGCACCGGCCAGATCTTTACTGACGCGGGTTTTCTTTTTCCACGGCAGACCGACCAGGGTATCGATAAAGTTACGCACGACAGTGGCTTCAGCCGACATCGGCGACATCAGTTTGAGTTTCTTGAGTTCGGATTCGGCTTTCTTCTGTGCTTCCTTGCTCATGCCGGCGGCTTTGATCTTTTTCTCGAGCTCTTCGAGATCGGCACCCTCTTCGCCCTCACCCAGTTCTTTCTGGATGGCTTTGACCTGTTCATTGAGGTAGTACTCGCGCTGCGACTTCTCCATCTGACGCTTGACGCGACCACGGATACGCTTTTCCACCTGCAGGATGTCGATTTCGGATTCGAGTTGACCGAGCAGACGCTCGGTACGCTCGCGCACGCCCAGCAGCTCCAGCACTTCCTGCTTCTGCTCCAGCTTGAGCGGCAGATGGGCTGCAATGGTGTCGCACAGGCGACCGGTGTCTTCGATACCCGAAATGGACGACAGAATCTCTGGCGGAATCTTCTTGTTCAGCTTGATGTACTGATCAAACTGGGCGACCAACGCGCGGCGCATGGCCTCGACTTCATTGTCGTCGTTGTTTTCGCTATCGAGCACGGTCAGCTGGGCGAAGAACAACTCATCCTGTGCTTCGATGCTGTTCACACGGACGCGACGCATGCCTTCGACCAGCACTTTGACGGTGCCGTCGGGCAGCTTGAGCAGTTGCAGAATGCTGGCGACACAGCCGACGTCATACAACTGATCGGCAGCAGGATCATCATCCGCCGCCGATTTCTGAGCCAATAACACGACGGACTTGCCATCTTCCATGGCCAGCTCAAGCGCCTTGATCGATTTGGGTCGGCCGACAAACAGCGGAATCACCATCTGCGGGAAGACAACAACATCGCGCAATGGCAGCATCGGCAGGCGCACCTGTTCACCCGGCTGCAGCTTAGCCGCTTTGGAAGCAGATTTCTCAGCGCCTTGGCCAGTTTCCTGGTCCTCGATGCGCTCGTCGTCCAGTTGCTCTTCGGGGTTTTCGATCTTATCGGTCATCGCTGTGGCCTTCTGTTTTCTGTTCTCTTTCAGGGGCACCCCATCCGGGGTACTTTGCCGCAGTTGGGGGTACTACCGTCTATTTCAAGCAGCGCCCCCTCATGCGCGCAGTTCAGGCGCCATATCCGAAATTAACCTGCCTGGGCTTGGGCGCCTTCCTGCAACACATACAACGGCTTGCTGTCACCGGTAATGGCGGCTTCTTCCACCACCACTTTGGCGATATCGGTGCTACCGGGTAGATCGTACATGGTGTCGATGAGGGTTGCTTCCACAATGGACCGCAGACCGCGAGCACCCGTTTTACGCTCCAGCGCCCGACGGGCGATAGCCTTGAGCGCTTCCGGGCGGAACTCCAGCGCCACGCCTTCCATCTGGAACAGCTTCTGGTACTGCTTGGTTAGTGCGTTCTTGGGTTCAGTCAGAATACGGACCAAGGCCTCGGCTTCCAGCTCATCCAGTGTGGCAACCACCGGCAGACGGCCGATGAGCTCGGGGATCAGACCGTACTTGATCAGATCTTCCGGTTCCACCACCTTGAGCAACGTGGTGATGGCTTTTTCTTCCTTGCCGGTCACTTCGGCACCGAAGCCGATACCGGTCTTTTCGGTCCGGTTACGGATGACCTTGTCGATCCCTTCAAAGGCGCCGCTGCAGATAAACAGGATGTTGGTGGTATCGACCTGGACAAAGTCCTGGTTCGGGTGCTTGCGCCCCCCCTGCGGTGGCACAGACGCCACCGTCCCTTCGATCAGCTTGAGCAATGCCTGCTGCACGCCCTCACCCGACACGTCACGGGTAATCGAGGGATTATCCGATTTACGCGAGATCTTATCGATTTCATCGATGTAGACAATGCCCTGACGTGCTTTTTCAACATCGTAGTCACATTTCTGCAGCAGCTTCTGGATGATGTTTTCGACGTCTTCCCCCACATAACCGGCTTCGGTCAGGGTGGTGGCATCCGCCATGACGAAGGGTACATCCAGCAGGCGGGCCAACGTCTGCGCCAGCAGCGTCTTGCCGGAACCCGTCGGGCCGATCAGCAGAATATTGGATTTGGAAAGCTCAACACCATCATCCGTCGTCTGCGGCAGGCGCAAACGCTTGTAATGGTTATAGACGGCTACGGCCAAAATCTTTTTAGCGGCATCCTGGCCAATGACGTATTCGTCCAGCGTTTCGCGAATTTCCCGCGGTGTGGGCAGGCCTTCTTTGGCGACGCGGGCTTCTTCTTCGACTTCGTCCTTAACGATGTCGGTACACAACTCGATGCATTCATCACAGATGAACACGGAGGGCCCAGCGATCAGTTTTTTGACTTCGTGCTGGCTTTTGCCGCAGAAGGAGCAGTACAAGGGCTTTTCAGCGTCTTTGCTGGTATCGCTCGGTTTATCTTTACTCATGAATCTTTCCTTCTAATTCTTTGGATGTCTCTGCTCAGGCCGCTTCGCCGCGCTTGCCCAGGACCTTGTCGATCAGGCCGTAGGCAACAGCCTCCTCTGCCGACATGAAGTTATCGCGGTCGGTATCCCGTTCGATACGCTCGACATCCTGTCCTGTATGCGATGCCAGCATGTTGTTAAGCTTGGCACGCAGGGAAAGGATCTCCTTGGCATGGATTTCGATATCCGACGCCTGGCCCTGGAAGCCCCCCAGCGGCTGATGGATCATGACGCGCGAGTTCGGCAGCGAGAAACGCTTGCCTTTGGTGCCGGCAGTCAGCAGAAATGCCCCCATTGAGGCAGCCTGGCCCAGACACAGGGTGGAGACATCCGGTTTGATGAACTGCATCGTGTCGTAAATCGACAGACCGGCCGTGACTGAACCACCCGGGGAGTTGATGTAGAGGTGGATATCCTTATCGGGGTTCTCGGCTTCGAGGAACAGCAGCTGAGCCACGACCAGGTTGGCGCTCAGATCATTGACGGGGCCAACCAGGAAGACGACGCGTTCACGCAGCAGGCGGGAATAAATGTCGAATGCACGTTCGCCACGGCCGCTTTGCTCGACCACCATGGGCACCAACCCTACCATTTGCGGGTCCGGATGCGTCTGAACAAGGGTCTCGACAAGGCTGTTATGGGTATACATAGGTGCTCCTGGGGTAAAACGATCGCTAAATCGGATGATTGAACGTAATCATGCCGCAAATGCGGCTATTTTTTTAGTATTTCAAGGCGAATTCGGCAATAAAAAGCGTCCACCAACCCAAATCAAGGACTTAGAAAGGTTAGGCATCCGCAAAAAGCAACCGGCCGGGACAAACCCGGCCGGTTTTTACTGCCAATGATCTGCTAAAAGCGCGATCAGATGCCCTGCTGACCCATGATGTCATCGAAATCGATGGTTTTGTCGGTCACTTTAGCGCGGGCCAGGAACCAGTCAACCACGTTCTGTTCCAGAACGTCCGACTCGATACCGCTCATGCGCTGGCGATCCTGCTTGTACCACTGGGTCACTTCTTCCGGATGCTGATAGGTTTCGGCGATCTCGGCAATACGGGCATCCATCTGGGCTTCAGTCGCAACCAGGTTTTCCTTCTCGACCAGATCCGCAAGGATCAGGCCCATGCGAACGCGCGGCAGTGCACGCTCCTGGAACCACTCCGGCTGCAGCGGAATATCGCCCTTCATGCCGCGCTGCTTCATGTCTTCACGGGTACCCTGCATCAGGCGATAGATTTCCTGCTCGACCAGCGCCTTCGGCACGGCGATCGGGTTCAGGGCATCCAGCTTTTCCATCACGGCTTCACGCAGACGCTGGTGGATACGCTTCTTCACTTCACCCTTCAGATTCTTTTCGATTTCTGCCTTGAGGTCGTCGGCTTTGCCGCTCTCGATACCCATGGCCTTGACGAACTCTTCGTCCAGCTCGGGGATCACCGGGCCCTGCACCTGCTTGACCGTCAGGTCAAACTGGACGGTCTGACCGGCCAGGTCGGCATTGCCGTAATCAGCCGGGAAGGTCAGATCAAAGGTCTTGCTGGTACCAGCCGTTGAGCCTTCAATGGCGGCTTCGAAATCCGGCAGGAGCGTACCCTTGCCCACAACCATCGGGTAATCCTTGGCTTCGCCACCGGCGAACGGCACGCCGTCCTTTTTGCCGAGGAAGTCGATCACAACACGGTCTTCCTTCTGGGCGGCGCGGGCAGCGTCTTCATAACGGACACGCTGCTTGCGCAGGATGTCGAGGGTCTTTTCCAGATCATCCGCGGTCACTTCGTGAACCGGGCGTTCGATTTCGGCGCTAGTCACGTCTGCCAGCGTAAATTCCGGATACAGCTCGAACGTGGCGGCAAAAGTCAGCGTTTCACCCAGGGCATCACCCTTCGGCTCGATGCGCGGATAACCGGCAACCTTGAGCTTCTGCTGGGTGATGGCTTCGCCGAAGGCGCGGCCAACGATCTCGTTCAGCGCTTCGTCACGGGCCTGCAGGCCATATTGCTGCTTGACCACCTTGGCCGGGACCTTGCCCGGACGGAAACCGGCGATTTTCAGGGTCTTGCCCATACGCGCCAGACGTGCGTCCGTGGCGGCTTCCAGTTCCTTGGCATCAACGGTCAGATCAATCGTACGCTCCAGCGGCGAGACTTCAACCTGGGCGACCGGGGCTTCCTGCACGGTTTCGGTGGTGCTCATGAATTCGTTCCTAAAGAATGAGGGCAAAACAACGGCAAAACTTGCCAAACCGCTGATTATATCCGAAGCCGCCTGCCGGATGTAAGATCCCGGCCTCTGCAACGCTGAATTCGGCTTAAGGTTGCCCTAATAATTCTTTCCAATTTACCGCTATGCTCACATCCATAACTTATGACATCCCATGGAGACCATGATGAAACGACTCGCTTTATTTGCAGCCGCACTGGCCGTTGGCCTGACCATGGCCGTTGGCAATGCGGAAGCTGCCCGTATCGGCGGTGGTAAATCCCTTGGCATGCAGCGCCAAATGGCCCCGGTGAGCAAGCCAGCAACGGCGGCACCACCCCAGACCGCCGCCCCCGCCCCTGCGGCCTCTGCCGCCAAAACGCCGGGCGCACCGACGCCTGCGGCACAACCCAAGCGTTCTTGGATGGGTCCGATTGCCGGTCTGGCTGCCGGTCTCGGCCTCGCCGCACTGGCCAGCCACTTCGGCTTCGGGGAAGAACTGGCCAATATGATGATGATTGCACTGATTGCCTTTGCCGTAATGGCTGTGATCGGCTTCTTCCTGCGTAAGCGGGCAGCCAGCCAGCAACCCGCCATGGCCGGTGCCGGTGCGCCCTATAACGCACCTGCGTCGATGTACCAGAGCCAGAACGCAGCCACTGGCAGCAGCACGGCCGCAAACAGCCACATTCCGGCCGGCTTTGATACGGATGGTTTCATCCGCAACGCCAAGGTGGGCTTTATCCGTCTGCAGGCTGCCCATGATGCCGGCGATCTGGCCGATATCCGCGAGTTCACCTCGCCGGAGATGTTTGCCGAGATCCGCATGGATCTGGACCAGCGCCAGGGCGCAGCCCAGAAAACCGATATCGTGTCACTCAATGCCGAGATTCTGGAAGTCGCCGAGGAAACCAACCGTTACGTCGTTAGCGTCCGTTTCTCCGGCATGCTGCGTGAAGAAGCCAATGCCGCACCGGTCGCCATCGACGAAATCTGGCATCTGACTAAACCGGTCACTGCACAGGGCGGCTGGGTCCTCGCTGGCATTCAGCAAATCCAGTAACCCTCCAGGTTTAGCAACACCCGGGAAAACTCAGAGCCTCTCTGAAGCTCTCACCCAACCTCCCAACAGAGATTTCCCGGTTTGCCCCTGCGCTGCTTGCAGCCAGGGGCTTTTTCTTGGCACTGCGGTTAGTTAGGCTGTTTGCCGGGTGTGACGGGTTGCGGAATCGGTAAACCCGCCTTTTTGAGGGCGGCATCCTGTCTCTGGACATGGGTATAAACGGCCGCATTCAAGGCATGGTTGTAGCCTGGCGGCACCCTTGCCCAGGGATAGCCGGCCAGGCTCAAGTTATAGGCATAGTCAAACAGCGCATTCATGTATTTCGGATCAAATTCTTTGGTGTGGGGTATATCGAAATCCGGGCCGATATACGCCAGATTAAAACCCACACCATCGCGCTGCGTCATCAGGTAGGTGCGATCAATATCCCCAAGCCCCTGCACCTGAATTAACTGGTCCACCGCACGCCCCATAATCGTGAGCGTATTACGCTCGATCTGGCGCCAGTCAGAGTCCAACCGGGAATTGCGAATCAGATAGGCCTGACGATCCTTATAGGGACTAACAACGCCTTCTCGTAGTGCCGCAACACTAAGGGCTGTTGGATAGAGAAACAGTTCGGCACTGGCACCGCCATCAACATGCATTTCCTGATAACGCTTGCCGTCTGCGATGACGTCAATCATGACTGGCGGGAAGGCACCGGGAATCGATGCGGAGGCCAACAAAATCTTACGGAAAAGCTGCAGAGATTCTGGTGTTCCCACGCCCGCCAATTTGCCCATATTCCAGACGACCGGCACGCCGGCATCCAGATTGGTTGTCACAATCAGCAACCAGCGGTTACGCAAGGTGTATTCATCACTGATTTTCTGCAGCAGTTCCGGGGTCACATACTCGGAGATCAGTTTGTACAGCGGTGACGTATCGGCGTAAGCATCACTAAACAACACTCCGGCCAAACCGCGCTCAATGAAAATATTCTGCTGATCAACTTCGGTAAAGGTTCGCTTCAGCACAAAATCGTAATCCGGGCCGAGAAAAGCAAAGGGGGCAATCAACGCACCCGTACTGACCCCGGATACCAGAATGAATTCCGGTCGATCTCCCCGTTTCGTCCAGCCGCTGAGCAAACCGGCACCAAATGCGCCGTTATCGCCCCCACCCGACAATGCCAGATAGTTGGCAACTTTGGCACTCCGCTGATATTGCACATCAGTGATGCCTTGCCGCATATCGTTGACCATCTCTTCAATACCCGCCTGGGACCAGATCTTGTAACGCACACCGGGCATGTTTTCGATCATCGTATCGTAAGTTAGGGCCTTGGGAACGGCGTTTTCTCGCGGCAGTGTGGTGCAGGCCGTCAGACCGCTAAGAAGCAGTCCCAACACGAGCATGTGGCTTAACTGAAGCATCCGGATTCCGGAAATCATGGTCTAGTCACTCGATAAATTGGACAAAATCAGCAACCGATTCACGGTCGGTTTGCAGGCTGTTGACGATTTTAGCGGGGTCAGCATATCCCAAAGCCATACCGCAAACGACCTTTTGCGATTCAGGCAGATTCAGATGCTGCCGGATAATGCGGTGAAACTGGTTAAATGCGGCTTGTGGGCAGGTATCCAGATCCCTGGCTCGTGCTGCCAGCATGACGTTCTGCATAAACATGCCATAGTCCAGGAGGCTACCCTGCCCCATAACCCGATCCATCGTAAAGATCAGACCAACCGGTGCATCAAAGAAGTGATAATTTCTGGCTTGCTGGGCTTTCATGCCATCCTTATCATCACGCGTCAGGCCCAGTAATCCATAGAGATCTAGCCCGATCTTGCGACGACGGGTGAGATAAGGGTCTTGCCATACGGCCGGGTAGTAATCGTATTCCTCGTGATGTGTTGCCAAAGCCGCATCATCGTAAAACGTTTTGACAATCTCATCTGAAAGCGCGATTTTGCGCTGGCCGGTCAACACATAGACCTGCCATGGCTGGGTATTGGTGCCCGAAGGTGCCCTGGCCGCCACCGCGAGTATGGCCTCAATCGTGGATCGCGGGATCGGCGTTGGCAGAAAGGCGCGTACAGAATGACGCTCGCCAATCACACGATCAACAATGTTGGATACGCTTTCCAAAGTCGTTCACTCCTTATGTACTCAAGCATTCGCCAGCAGGACCAGCCCATAAGCAAGAATAATGGAAGGCCCAAACGGGAGCTCTTCCTGCATGCCGATCCTGCGACTGGCAAGAAGCCGGCAGCAGATCACCCCCAGGATGGCCAACAATGACGCACCCAACAGCACGTACGGCAAAACCCAGGGACCCGACCAGGCGCCCATAGCAGCCAGTAATTTTAGATCTCCCATACCTAGGCCGTCACGCTTGCGAACCAGCCGATAGAAATGCGCCAGAAGCCAGAGCGGTAAATAGCCTGCAACCGCGCCAATGACCGCCATTTCCAGCCCTACGGTTCTGGTAGCCGGCCACAGCTGAATCAGCAG
>CAYLWV010000071.1:0-8088 GCA_964387485.1 uncultured Dechloromonas sp.
GTGGTGTAACGGGTTTCCGGGTCTGCACCCAGGTTGCCGATGAGAATAACTTTATTGAGCGATGCCATAAGACGAATCTCCAGAGTGAACGAGTGTAGCGGCCAAAAAGATGGCTTACCGAGTTAGCAGAATATCATGCCGGCGTTTATGCCGGAACTCGCGCTGGCCATTTCATGAGAATAATCAACCAGATCAGGGCCAGCACGCCACAACCCGCAAAAACGGCAATGTAGCCGCCCGTTTCCAGTAAATAGCCGCCGAGGGCGCCGCCGGTAAACAACCCGAGGGATTGCAAGGTGTTGTAAATGCCCAGTGCCCGGGCCTTTCCTGCCGCTGGCGCAATCCGGGAAATCAGTGAGGGTTGCAGGGCTTCCAGCACATTGAAACCTGAAAAAAACAACGCGACGAGCATTAGAATGAGCCCCATCGCCAGCGTTTCGCTGGTCAGCCCCGATTGCAGGACGCCGATAAAGCCCAACTGCACCACGACCAGCAACAGAACTGCTAAGGCAAAAACCGGCGCCATGCGCTTATGGCGTTCGGCCTGCATCATGGCTGGCCAGAGGACGAAAAATGAAGCTACGACCGCTGGCACGTAGATCATCCAGTGGTTTTGCAGGGGAATCCCCGCCAGCTGGATCAACAGGGCCGGTACAGCAACCCACATGGCAATCTGAATGGCATGCAGGATAAACACCCCCACATTAAGCCGGAGAAGCCGCGGCTCCCGGAGGACCTGCAGCAAGGTACCGGGCACCGGCCCCGGTAGCGCAGGCGCCGCCGGCACCAAACGGAATAAGGCCCAGAAAGCGGCCAGGCCCAAGGCGCAGGTAAACCAGAACAAACCACCCAACCCCATCCAGCCATAGAGCACCGGCGCCACGGCCAGCGACAGGGCGAACATCAGGGCGATGGAGCCCCCCACCATGGCCATGGCCTTGCTACGCTGGCTGTCGCGCGTCAGATCGGCCACCAGGGCCGTGATGGCGGCGGAAATCGCCCCACTCCCCTGCAGCATACGACCCCAGGTCATGGCAGTGATGGAATCCGCAGTAGCGCACAGCACGCTCCCCAGAACGAAGAGCACTAGGCCACAGGCAATGACCGGCTTTCGGCCCCAATGATCGGCCAGAATGCCAAAGGGCAACTGCAAACAGGCCTGGGTCAGCCCGTAGGCTCCCAGGGCCAGCCCAACAGCGGCCACATCCTGCCCGCCGGTCAGATCGCGGGCAGCAACAGCAAAGACAGGAAGCACGATAAACAGCCCCAGCATACGCAATGCAAAGATTGCGGCCAGGCCCAGCGCAGCACGGCGCTCTTCGGGCAGCATAGGTTCTTTGATACGGGTGGCGTCTTGAGACATGACATCAGTATTGGCCGCCTAAAGCAGCCATCAGGAGTTAATCAGACAAAATTTGCACCGCCAGTTGCGGCGCACAAAGACAGCCGCGTAATATTACCAGTTGGCCTGCATTTTCCCCGGGGCCTGAACGCTTTCTGATATACCGGAACCCGACATGGACGACATCCGCATTCGCGGTGCACGCACGCACAACCTGCAGAACATCAACCTGGATCTACCCCGTCACAAACTGATTGTGATAACCGGGCTGTCCGGCTCGGGCAAAAGTTCTCTTGCCTTCGACACCCTGTATGCTGAAGGTCAGCGCCGCTATGTCGAAAGCCTATCGGCTTACGCACGCCAGTTTCTGCAACTGATGGAAAAACCGGATGTGGATCTGATCGAAGGCCTGTCACCGGCTATTTCCATCGAACAGAAAGCCACCAGCCACAACCCGCGCTCCACCGTGGGCACGGTCACCGAGATTCATGACTATCTGCGCCTGCTCTTTGCCCGCGCCGGTACCCCCTACTGCCCCGAGCATCACTTGCCGCTGCAGGCTCAGACCGTCTCCCAGATGGTTGACCATGTACTCGCAATGCCCGAAGAAACCAAACTCATGATCCTGGCCCCGGTCGTCGCCAACCGCAAAGGGGAACAAGTCGATCTGTTTGCCGAACTGCGCGCCCAGGGATTTGTGCGTCTGCGTATTGACGGCGAGATCCATGAAATCGATGCCCTGCCCAAACTGGACAAAAACAAGAAACACAATATTGATGTGGTGATTGACCGCCTGAAAGTGCGTGAGGATACCCGTCAGCGTTTGGCCGAAAGCTTTGAAGTCGCATTGCGCCATGCCGATGGCCGCGCCATCGCATTGAACATGGACAACGGTGAAGAACATCTGTTTTCCGCCCGCTTTTCCTGTCCGCACTGCAATTTCGCACTGCAGGAGCTGGAGCCCCGGATCTTTTCGTTCAACAACCCGATGGGTGCCTGCCCGAAGTGTGACGGCCTCGGTGTCATTCAGTTCTTTGACCCCAAACGGGTCGTTGCCCATCCAGAACTATCGCTGTCCTCCGGTGCCATTCGCGGTTGGGATCGTCGCAACCAGTTCTACTTCCAGATGGTGATTGCACTGGCCGAATACTATGGCTTTGACGTTGCCACGGCATTTAACGAACTGCCTGAAGAGACCCGTCAGATCATCCTCTACGGCTCCGGTGAGGAAAGCCTGCCTTTCCAGTACCTGAACGAGCGCGGCAAACTGACTGTACGCGAGCATACCTTCGAAGGGATTATTCCGAATCTGGAACGCCGTTATCGTGAAACCGAGTCATCGACGGTGCGCGAAGAGCTCGCCAAGTATGTCAGCGATACGGTCTGCCCGTCGTGCGAAGGCGCCCGCCTGCGCAAGGAAGCCCGCTACGTCCAGGTGGGAGAGCGCACCCTCTATGACATCAGCCGCTTACCGCTGCGGGATTGCCGAGACTATTTCGCGGATCTCAAACTCCAGGGTCATCGCGCGCAAGTTGCCGACAAGATCCTCAAGGAAATTACGGCACGACTCGAGTTTCTGATCAACGTCGGCCTGGATTACCTGTCTCTGGAGCGCTCGGCTGACACTCTGTCCGGCGGTGAAGCCCAGCGGATTCGCCTGGCATCGCAGATCGGCTCGGGCCTGACCGGCGTGATGTACGTGCTGGATGAGCCCTCGATCGGGCTGCATCAGCGCGACAATGATCGTCTGCTGGCAACCCTCAAACGCCTGAGGGATCTGGGCAACACCGTGATTGTGGTCGAGCATGATGAAGACGCCATTCGCCTGGCGGACTACGTGGTCGACATGGGGCCCGGTGCCGGGGTCCATGGTGGTCGTATTGTCGCTGAAGGCACACCGGCTGAAATCTGCGCCAATCCCGATTCGATGACCGGCGCCTTTTTGTCCGGCCGCGAGGCGATCCATGTACCGACCGACCGCAAAGCACCCGACCCGGAGCGGGTATTGCAGCTGAAACAGGCAACGGGTAACAACCTGAAAGGCACGGACCTGACGATTCCGCTGGGACTCTTTACCTGCATAACCGGGGTGTCCGGTTCCGGCAAATCGACGCTGATCAACGACACCCTGTATGCGGTTTGTGCCAAGCACCTCTATGGCAGCAGTCTGGACCCGGCGCCCTACGAAGAGCTCAACGGTCTGGAGCAGATCGACAAGGTCATCAACGTCGACCAGAGCCCAATCGGCCGTACACCACGCTCCAATCCAGCGACTTACACTGGCCTGCTCACACCGATCCGCGAACTGTTCTCCAGCGTGCCGGAAGCCCGCACCCGGGGTTATGAGCCGGGCCGCTTCTCATTTAACGTCCGGGGTGGCCGCTGTGAGGCCTGTCAGGGTGACGGGGTCATCAAGGTGGAAATGCACTTCCTGCCGGATGTCTACGTGCCTTGCGATGTCTGCCATGGCAAGCGTTACAACCGGGAAACCCTGGAAATTCAGTACAAGGGTAAAAACATCCACGAGATTCTGCAGATGACGGTGGAAAATGCCCTGGAATTCTTCAGCGCCGTACCCACGGTGGCCCGCAAACTGAAGACACTGATGGATGTGGGCCTGGGCTATATCCAGCTGGGCCAATCAGCCACCACCCTTTCCGGCGGCGAGGCGCAACGGGTCAAGCTGTCGCTCGAACTATCCAAACGCGATACCGGCCGCACACTCTACATTCTGGATGAACCCACCACCGGTCTGCACTTCCAGGATATCCGCCTGCTGCTGGGTGTCCTGCATCGTCTGACAGAACACGGTAACAGCGTCGTGGTGATTGAACACAATCTGGACGTCATCAAAACAGCCGACTGGGTCATCGACCTGGGGCCGGAAGGTGGCGCCGGTGGTGGCCGTATTATTGCTGAAGGCACGCCAGAAACAGTCGCAGCAACGCCCGGTAGCCATACGGGGCATTTCCTGAACCTCCTGCTTCAGAACACCCCTACCCTCGCCACGACGGCTTTGAAAACCAAGCCCCGTAAAAAATCCGTGGCTAAAAAAGCGTAGGATGCTGGCATGACTCAAACGATCCAGATTCATGTGCGCCTGTTCGGCGCCTTTCGCAAATTTCATAACGCACCGATCAAGCTGACGGTACCAAGTGGTACTTCCGTATCACAGATTAAAAGTGCGTTAGGGCAAAGCTTGCAGTCATTAAACCCGGCGTTTAACGATCTGGAACTGCTGGAAAAGTCCGCGCTGGCAGATGACCACGCCGTGCTGAGCCCGGACGCATCGCTGACTGCGGACACCCAGCTGGCCATCCTTCCCCCTGTATGCGGAGGCTGATATGAGTGGTAAAGATTTTTTTGGTGTCGCTACGCAACCCATTGAGGTACAGACTGCGGTTGATTTTGTGGCGGATGATGCCCATGGTGCAGCCGACCTGTTTATCGGGACCGTGCGTAATCTCAACCTGGGAAAGCCGGTTCGTGGTGTTTCGTACGACGTCTATGACGAACTCACCCTCAACGTTTTCAAGGAGCTCGCAACCGAGGCGCGCCAACGCTGGGGCGACAAGCTGAATATCTATATCGAGCACTTCAAAGGCCGGCTTGATATTCAGGGCATCAGCATCCTGATTGCCGTCAGCTCACCGCACCGGGATGAGTCATTCCGTGCCTGTCGCTTCATTATTGAAGAAATCAAACATCGCGCCCCGATCTGGAAACAGGAGCATTACCTGGATGGCGATAGTGACTGGGTCCAGGGACACGCATTGTGTTCGCACGGACCCGTCTCCTACGATGATGAGCCGGATACCAAAGAACACAAACACTGTAAGCACTATTAAGGCTGGCAACCCTATCGGGCAAACGTCCGGCAGACGATGTGCACTTGCACATCACAAAGAATAGGAAATCACTTTCATATTCTGTAATATATTGGGCTATGAACCAAGCACGCATGCCCGAAGCCTACCCTGACCGGCTACGTCTTAACGACGAACTGCACGCACGGCCGCCCGTTGCCCTGTGGCCTAACGAACACATCCTGTACCTGGCCCTGGTCAATACCAGTGGCAAACGGCTACAGGAAGAAGTCATCATTCGTGACCTCTGCGATTCGCTGGGCGGCGACGCCTGCCCGACCCTGCAGGGTAATAATATCGAGTTCGATGTTGCCGTCGACCCCAATGTCTGCCAGGGCGTCCCGGAAGGGCTACGCTTCCGTGTCAAATACGAACGCCACGGTGAATTTTCATCCTGGTGGTTCTTCCAGCAAACGGCCAGTAATGATCCTACCGAAGCGGCCACCTTTTGCTGCAATCTGGATCAGTGGCTACATCGCTTACCCGGCCAACTACTGGTCGCGATGAACATCCGGGTCTGCCAGACCGAGCGCTTCCCTGCGGTTCACGAAATCGCCCCCTGTTTTTCAGGCAATACCGTAATCGGCAGCCTGATCGCCCGCGAAGCAGGCGCCGCCTTCACTGATTTCCGCTTTGATCCAGCGGGGCGCACCAAGATGATCTTCATGAATAAAGCCATGGGATCACGGCAAGCCGGACGACAACTGCAGGCGCTGGTGGAGATTGAAACCTACCGCATGATGGCCTTGCTATCACTGCCTGAAGTACAGGAGTCCTTTCCCGTCCTGGCGACGCAGGAGCAGGCCCTGATTGATGTCAGTCGGCAATTGGCGACCCCCACCGAAGACATGGTGAATGAACAATCCCGGGATCTTGAGCTACAACAACGCATTTCAAAGATCTCATCGGCTATTGAAGCACTGTCATCGAGTACCCAATATCGCCTCTCGGCCAGTGATGCCTACTTCCAGCTCGTACAACGACGTATCGGCGATTTGCATGAAACCAATCTGAAGGGCATTCAGGGTTTCGGGGAATTCATGGAGCGCCGTCTCGTACCCGCCATGAAAACCTGTAGTGCATTTTCACTCCGTATCCGCGAAACCTCACACCGGGTCTCCCGCATCAGCCAATTGCTGCAGACACGGGTCGAGATCGCTCGGGAAGCCCAGAATTCGCAACTGCTGGCTTCCATGGAAAAGCGCTCAAAACACCAGTTGCACCTGCAACAGGCGGTAGAAGGCCTCTCCATTGTTGCCATCAGTTATTACGGCATCGGTCTGGCCTCTTATGTTTTCAAAGCCATGAAAACCATGGGATTGCTCCATGACGTAGAACTGGCGACCGGCATTGCCACCCCCCTGGTGTTGCTGGCCGTCGCCATGCTCACCCGAAAAATTCGTAACAGCTTCCAATAGTCCATCCAAATCATTGACCCCTGCAGGGAGTTTGCATGCCACTGAAGATTGCCGTCGCCAGAGAAACCGAAGGCGCAGAAAAACGGGTTGCACTTTCTCCGGAAGTCGCCAAGAAGTTTCTGGCGCTCGGGGCTCAGATTGATATTGAACAGAGCGCCGGGGCAGAAAGTCATTTTATTGATACCGATTACAGTGATGTCCGTCTGGTCGATGGCCTGAACACAGCCTATAGCCACGCCGGGCTGATCCTGCGAGTCACGCCCCCTACGCTAACTGAAATTGAAGCCATCCCGGATGGCAGCGTACTGATCGGACTGATGCGTCCTTATGAAAGCCGGGAGCGCCTCACCGCCTTCAACCGGAAGAAACTCACCGTTTTTGCCCTGGAGCTTCTGCCACGAATTTCCCGTGCACAAAGCATGGATGCCCTATCCTCACAGGGCGCCTGCGCTGGCTACCAGTGTGGTCTGATTGCTGCTGCCCGCTGTACCAAATTCTTCCCGATGTTGACGACCGCTGCCGGAACCATCCGCCCTGCCCGCGTGCTGGTCATCGGCGCCGGTGTCGCCGGCCTGCAGGCCATTGCCACGTGTAAGCGGCTGGGTGCCATGGTCGAAGCATACGATGTTCGGGCTGCGGCGCGAGAACAGATCGAATCCCTTGGCGCCAAATTTGTCGATACCGGTGTTGCAGCCGATGGTGCAGGTGGCTATGCGCGCGAACTCTCGGCCGATGAAAAAGCCCAACAGGCAGAAAAACTGGCGAAGGCTGTGGCCGCAGCGGATGTGGTCATCACCACTGCCGCGATTCCCGGCAAGAAGGCGCCGGTCATCATTACCAGAGAGATGATCGCCCGAATGAAATATGGCGCCATCATCGTCGACATGGCGGCTGAGTCCGGTGGCAACTGTGAGCTGACTCAAGCTGGCGAACACATTATCGCTAATGACGTCAATATCCATGGACCACTGAATTTGCCCTCGCGGATGCCGACACACGCCTCGGAACTCTACAGCCGTAACCTCTACAACTTTCTGTCGCCCTTTATCAAAGACGGCACACTGAATTTCGACTGGGACGATGAGGTGCTGGCCGGCACCGTCCTGTGCCGCGAGGGGATAACAACCCACGCGAGCGTTAAACAAGCCTTGGGAGACTAATCATGGATGGTTTGCTTGCACTCTATATTTTCATGCTCGCGGCCTTTACCGGTTACGAGATCATCTCCAAGGTTCCGGTCATCCTGCATACCCCCCTGATGTCCGGCTCAAACTTTATTCATGGTGTGGTGGTCGTTGGCGCCATGATCGCCCTGGGACAGGCTGAAACGGTTCTGGAACAGGCCATCGGTTTCTTTGCCGTAGCGCTAGGTGCGGCCAATGCTGCTGGCGGCTATGTGGTGACTGAACGCATGCTCGGTATGTTCAAGAAAAAGGAGGGCGCATAAATGTCGCTCCCTATC
>CAYLWV010000072.1:0-7949 GCA_964387485.1 uncultured Dechloromonas sp.
TCGTGTCTTCACTGTCTGCCGCCAACGCACCCTCCCGTCCTGCCCGCCCCGCACCTGCCGCGCCGGCCTATAACGAACTCACCGGCGCGATTCGCGCCCTGGCCATGGATGCTGTCCAGCAGGCCAACTCCGGCCACCCCGGCATGCCGCTCGGCATGGCCGAAATTGCCGAAGTCCTCTGGCGTCAGCACCTTAGCCACAACCCGGCCAACCCCGCCTGGCCCAACCGCGACCGTTTCGTACTTTCCAACGGCCACGGCTCGATGCTGCTCTACGCCCTGCTCCACCTGAGCGGCTACGACCTGACCATCGAAGACCTCAAACAATTCCGCCAGCTGCATAGCCGTACCCCGGGCCACCCGGAATATGGCTACACCGCTGGCGTTGAAACCACGACTGGTCCGCTCGGCCAGGGTATCGCCAACGCCGTCGGCATGGCGATCAACGAAAAACTCTTAGCTGCTGAATTCAACCGCGATGGCCACACCATCGTAAACCACTACACCTATGCCTTCATGGGCGACGGCTGCCTGATGGAAGGTGTCTCGCACGAAGCCTGTTCGCTGGCCGGCACGCTGGGCCTGGGCAAACTGATTGCCTTCTGGGACGACAACGGCATTTCCATCGATGGCCAAGTTGAAGGCTGGTTCACCGACGACACGCCGGGTCGCTTTGCTGCCTACGGCTGGCAAGTGATTCCCAACGTCAACGGTCACGATGCCGCCGCACTCGATGCGGCCATCAAAGCTGCCAAAGCTGACTCGACTCGCCCCACACTGATCTGCTGTCGTACCGCGATTGGCATGGGCTCGCCGAACAAGGCCAACTCGGCCGATGTGCATGGTGCCCCACTCGGTGCCGATGAAATCGCGGCAACACGCGCCGCCATTGGCTGGACGCACGCCGCTTTTGAAATCCCGGCGAATATCTATGCCGCCTGGAATGCCCGCGCAGCCGGTGCTGAACGCGAAGCTACCTGGGATAAGGCTTTTGCAGCTTATGCGTCTGCCTTCCCCGCCGAAGCCGCTGAATTTACCCGCCGCCTGTCGGGCAAGCTGCCGGCCAACTGGAACAAAACTTCGGCCGACTTCATCGCCGCTACGCAAGCAAAAGCGGAGACCGTTGCAACGCGTAAGGCTTCGCAACTGGCGATTGAAGCGCTGGCACCGAACCTGCCTGAACTGCTGGGCGGCTCAGCCGATCTGGCTGGCTCCAACCTGACCTGGTGGAAGGGTGCCAAGGGCGTTACCGCCAACGACGGCGGTAACTACTTGTTCTATGGCGTACGCGAATTCGGTATGACGGCCATCGCCAACGGCATTGAGTTGGCCGGTGGTTTCATTCCCTACACCGCCACCTTCATGGTGTTCTCGGATTACGCTCGTAACGCCATCCGCATGGCGGCCCTGATGAAGATACGCCAGATCATGGTCTACACCCATGACTCGATCGGTCTGGGAGAAGATGGTCCGACGCACCAGCCGGTTGAACACGCGGCATCGCTGCGCATCATCCCGAATCTGGATGTCTGGCGCCCGGCCGATGCCACCGAAACGGCCATCGCCTGGGTCAAGGGTATTGAAAACAACGACGGTCCGACGGCCCTACTACTGTCGCGCCAGAATCTGCCACCGGTCGCTAACAAGACGGCTGCGGCGGATATCGCCCGCGGTGGCTATGTGGTTTCCCCGGCCGCCAACGCCAAAGCCGTGCTGATCGCCACGGGTTCTGAAGTGAAGCTGGCGCTGGATGCCCAGGCCGCTCTAGCCGAAGCCGGTGTTGCGGTGAGCGTCGTCTCAATGCCGTCGACCACCACCTTTGATAAACAAGACAAAACCTGGCGTGACCAGGTGCTGCCAGCCGGTTTGCCGCGCGTGGCCGTTGAAGCCGGCCACCCGGACGGCTGGTACAAATATGTGGGTCTGGACGGCGCCGTCGTCGGCCTTGCCCGCTTTGGCGAATCGGCGCCCGCCGGTCTGCTCTTCAAGGAATTCGGCTTCACCGTCGAAAACGTTGTTAACACCGTCCGCGGTGTGATTTCTAAATAACCTGCAGTCTCATATTTAAATACACGGAGATTTACCATGGCCATCAATGTCGCTATTAACGGTTTCGGTCGTATCGGTCGCTGCACCCTGCGTGCCATCTATGAGCTGGGCCTGCAGAATGAATTCAATCTGGTGGCCATTAACGCCTCCGGCGACCTGAAGACCAACGCCCACCTGCTGAAGTACGACACCACGCATGGCCGCTTCCGTACCTCGGTGGAAATCGAAGGTGAAAACTGCATCATCATCGACGGCAAGAAGATTGCTTTCTACTCGACCAAAGACCCGAAGGCCATCAACTGGGCTGACCACCAGGTCGACATGGTGCTGGAATGTACCGGCGCGTACACCTCGAAGGCCAAGGCCCAGGCCCTGCTGGAGCAAGGTGCCAAGCGCGTGTTGATCTCGGCACCGGGTGGCGATGACGTTGACGCTACGGTGGTATTCGGTGTGAACACTGACGTTCTGAAGGGCGATATGACCGTGGTATCGAACGCTTCGTGCACCACCAACTGTCTGGCCCCGGTTGCCAAGATCCTGTCGGACAACGTCGGCATCAAGTCCGGCCTGATGACGACCGTACACGCCTACACCAACGACCAGGTCACCGTGGACGTGCGCCACAAGGATCTGCGTCGCGCCCGCGCCGCCGCCCAGAACATCATCCCGACCAAGACCGGCGCTGCTGCTGCCGTGGGTCTGGTGCTGCCACAACTCAAGGGCAAGTTCGACGGTTTCGCCCTGCGCGTGCCGACCATCAACGTGTCGCTGGTTGATCTGACCTTCACCACTGATCGTCCGACCACCAAAGACGAAATCAACAGCCTGATGACGGCGGCCGCCAACGGCCCGATGAAGAACGTGCTGGCCGTCAACAACGACCCGCTGGTGTCGTCGGACTTCAACCATGATCCGCATTCGTCGACTTTCGATGCCACGCAGACCCGCGTGATTCAGGCCGAAGACGGCAGCACGCTGGTCAAGGTGCTGGCCTGGTACGACAACGAGTGGGGTTATAGCTGCCGCATGCTGGACACCGCCCGCGCTTGGATCAATGCCAAGTAATTTCGGATCTCACTACCAGCCACTCGGAGCCTGATCATGAACGTCAAGAAGCTGACCGATGTTGATGTGCGCGGCAAGCGCGTTTTCATCCGTGCCGATCTGAATGTCCCGCAGGACGACGCCGGCAACATCACCGAAGACACGCGTATCCGCGCCTCGATCCCGTCGATCCAGTACTGCCTGGATAACGGCGCGGCCATTATGGTGACCTCGCACCTCGGTCGACCGACCGAAGGCGAAGTCAAAGCCGACGACACCCTCATGCCGGTTGCCGTACGTCTGGGTCAGCTGCTGAACAAGCCGGTCCGTCTGGTCCAGAACTGGGTGGACGGCGGCTTCGAGGTCAAACCCGGTGAAGTGGTGCTGTTGGAAAACTGCCGCTGCAACAAGGGCGAAAAGAAAGACAACGAAGAGCTGGCCCAGAAAATGGCCAAGCTTTGCGATGTTTACGTCAACGACGCCTTCGGTACGGCACATCGTGCCGAAGCCACCACACACGGCATCGCCCGTTTTGCACCCGTGGCCTGCGCTGGCATGCTGATGGGTGGCGAAATCGATGCCCTAGCAAAAGCCATTGAGAACCCGGCACGTCCGCTGGTCGCCATCGTCGGCGGCGCCAAGGTCTCGTCGAAACTGGTGATCCTCAAATCACTGGCCGAAAAGGTGGATCAGCTCATCGTCGGCGGTGGCATCGCCAACACCTTCCTGCTGGCCTCGGGTCATCGCATTGGTGAATCGCTGGCCGAACCGGAACTGGTCAAAGAAGCCCAAGCCATCATGGACATGATGAAGGCTCGTGGCGCCGAAGTGCCGCTGCCTGTTGACGTGGTCGTTGCAGATGAAGTGTCTGCCCTGGCCCGCGCCAACAAGATTCCTGTCGAAGAAGTAGCGGCCCACGACCGCATTCTGGACGTCGGCCCCAAAACCGCCGCCCGCCTGTCGGACATCATCGCCCACGCCGGCACCATTATCTGGAACGGCCCGGTCGGTGTGTTCGAACACGACCAGTTTGCCGGCGGCACCAAGATGATGTCTTCGGCGATTGCCCACTCAGACGCCTTCTCGATCGCCGGTGGCGGCGATACGCTGGCCGCCATCGCCAAGTTCAACATTGCCGATGACGTGGGTTACATCTCGACGGGTGGCGGCGCATTCCTGGAGTTTCTGGAAGGCAAAACCCTGCCGGCCATCGAAGCCCTCGAAGCCCGCGCTAACGGCTAAGTCCAACACAAAGCCCAAAGGATCCCCATGCTCCGCAGCACCAAGATCGTTGCCACCCTCGGCCCTGCCAGCTCATCGCCAGAGGCCCTGGGCGCACTGATCGCTGCGGGCGTGGATGTTGTCCGTCTGAATTTCAGTCACGGCACGGCCGATGACCATCGAGCCCGCGCTAGGTTGGTGCGGGAGTTGGCACAACAGTATCGCCGGCCAGTCGGCATTCTGGTCGATCTGCAGGGCCCCAAGATCCGCGTCGGCAAATTTGCCGATAGCAAAATCACCTTGACCAAGGGCGAAGCATTTATTCTGGATGCCGCCTGCAAGCTGGGCAACCAGGAACGCGTGGGTCTTGATTACCCCGAGCTGCCTAATGACGTGCATGCGGGTGATGTGCTGTTACTGGATGACGGCCGTGTCGTCCTGCATGTGACCGCCGTCAAGGGTCCGGAGATTCACACCAAGGTGCACGTGGGTGGCCCGCTGTCCAACAACAAAGGCATCAACCGCAAGGGTGGCGGTCTGTCAGCGCCAGCGCTGACAGACAAGGACAAGGCCGACATGATCACGGCGGCGGAAATCAACGCCGACTATCTGGCAATCTCCTTCCCTCGCGAAGCCGCCGACATTCATCTGTCGCGCGAGCTGATGAAGAAGGCTGGCGGCAAGTCCCTGATCATCGCCAAAATCGAACGCACCGAGGCCATTGAAAACCTCACGGAAATTCTCGATGCCTCGGATGGCATCATGGTCGCCCGGGGAGATCTGGGCGTAGAAGTTGGCGACGCCGCCGTCCCCTCTCTACAAAAACGCATGATCCGCATGGCGCGCGAGATGAACAAGCTCGCGATTACCGCCACGCAGATGATGGAATCCATGATCAGTTCGCCGATTCCAACGCGCGCCGAAGTCTCCGATGTCGCCAATGCGGTGCTGGACGGCACCGATGCCGTGATGCTCTCGGCCGAGACCGCCAGCGGCCAGTACCCGGTGGAAACCGTGGAAGCCATGGCACGCATCTGCCTGGAAGCCGAGCGCACCTACCCCGTGATGCTGGAAAGCGAATTCCTTGACCGCGTCTTCACGCGTGTCGACCAGTCCATTGCCATGGCCGCCATCTGGACGGCACATCATCTCAAGGTCAAAGCCATTGCGGCACTCACCGAATCCGGCGCTACAGCGCTGTGGATGAGCCGACTGAACTGTGGCGTACCGATCTTTGCGCTAACGCCAGACGAAAGCTCGCGCAACCGCATGACACTGTTCCGCGATGTCTATCCGATGCTGATGCCACGCAGCCAGCCGGATCGCGACATGATGCTGGCAGACGCCGAAACCGTGCTGCTGGATCAGGGCGCAGTGGAGCGTGGTGACCTTGTCGTCATGACCATTGGTGAACCCATCGGCACCCCCGGCGGCACCAATACCCTCAAGATTGTTCATGTCGGGGATCACGCGACCCCCGATCTCACCGGTTAACTCTTAAATATTTCACCCGGCACCCTGCCCTACGGAGATTTCTATGTCCCTCGTCTCGTTGCGCCAACTGCTCGATCACGCCGCAGAAAACAGCTACGGCCTGCCCGCCTTCAACGTCAACAACATGGAACAGGTCTGGGCCATCATGGAAGGCGCCGACAAGCTGAACGCGCCGGTGATCATGCAAGCCTCGGCCGGTGCCCGCAAATACGCCGGTGAACCTTTCCTGCGCCATCAGATTCTGGCCGCACTGGAAGCCTACCCGCACATCCCGGTGGTGATGCATCAGGACCATGGCCAGAGCCCGGCCGTCTGTATGGGTGCCATCCGCTCCGGCTTTTCATCCGTCATGATGGACGGATCTCTGATGGCTGACGGCAAAACCGTGGCCTCATTCGACTACAACGTCGATGTGACCCGCAAAGTGGTCGAGCTGTCGCACAGCATTGGTGTGTCAGTCGAAGGCGAACTGGGTGTGCTCGGCTCGCTGGAAACCATGACCGGCGATAAGGAAGACGGTCACGGCGCCGAAGGCAAAATGACGATGGAGCAACTGCTGACCGATCCGGATCAGGCTGCCGACTTCGTTAAGGCCACCCAGTGTGATGCCCTGGCGATTGCCATCGGCACCAGCCACGGCGCCTACAAGTTCACCAAGAAGCCTACGGGCGATATCCTCGCCATCTGGCGTATTAAGGAAATCCACGCCCGTATCCCGAACACCCACCTCGTCATGCACGGTTCGTCGTCGGTGCCGCAGGAACTGCTGGCCGAAATCCGCGAATTCGGCGGCGACATGAAAGAAACCTACGGCGTCCCGGTCGAAGAAATCCAGGAAGCCATCAAGCACGGCGTGCGCAAGATCAACATCGACACCGATATCCGTCTGGCCATGACCGGCGCTATCCGCCGCTACCTGTTCGAAAACCCGAGCAAGTTTGACCCGCGTGATTATCTGAAGCCGGCACGCGAAGCCGCCAAGAAGGTCTGTGAAGCCCGTTTCGAAGCCTTTGGTTGCGCCGGTCAGGCCAGCAAGATCAAACCGATCAGCCTCGACAAGATGGCTGAGAAATACGCCAAGGGCGAACTCAATCAAGTTGTCCGTTAATTTCTACCGGTAATCCTTATGTCTCAAGCCCTGTTCGAATCGACCATCCAGAGCCTGCCCCTGATCGCCAAAGGCAAGGTGCGCGATATCTACGCCGTTGGTGAGGACAAACTCCTCGTCGTCAGCAGCGACCGCCTGTCGGCCTTTGACGTCATCCTGCCGGATCCGATCCCGGGCAAGGGCAAAGTGCTCACGCAAACCGCCAGCTTCTGGTTCAAGAAACTGGGTCATATCGTTGCCACACACAGCACCGACATTGACCCGGAAACCGTGGTCGCTGAAAACGAACGGGCCCAGGTGCGCAATCGCGCCGTGGTCGTGAAGCGTCTGCGCCCGCTGCCGATTGAAGCCGTGGTGCGTGGTTACATCATCGGTTCGGGCTGGAAGGACTATCAGGACACGGGTGCCGTCTGTGGCATCAAACTGCCAGCCGGCCTACAACAAGCCGACAAGCTGCCGCAACTGATCTTTACACCAGCCACCAAGGCCGCCGTCGGTGATCACGACGAGAACATTTCCTTCGAGCAAGCTCAGGCCCATTGCGACAAGGAATTGAATGCACTACTTCAAGGTACCGGCAAGACAGGTTCAAAACTGGTGACCGAAGCCCGTGATGCCGCCTTTGCCCTGTATCAGGCCGCCGCGGACTATGCCGCCACCAAGGGCATCATCATTGCCGACACCAAATTCGAATTCGGCATTGATGACAAGGGCACGCTGCATCTGATCGACGAAATCCTGACCCCGGATTCGTCGCGTTTCTGGCCAGCCGATGCTTGGAAGCCGGGCAGCAATCCGCCGTCCTACGATAAACAGTATGTCCGCGATTATCTGGAAACGCTGGACTGGAATAAAAAGGCCCCCGGCCCCACATTACCTCAAGAGGTGATTGTGCAAACGGCCGCCAAGTATCACGAAGCCTTTGAAAAACTCACCGGACAGAAAGTCGTCGAATAATTTCTCCGGAAACAATACAAATACAGCAACACAGGAAGCCCCGACATGAATCCACTCCTCGATTTTGCGGGGCTTCC
>CAYLWV010000073.1:0-4138 GCA_964387485.1 uncultured Dechloromonas sp.
CTCTCGACCTATACCTTGGCAAGGTATCGCTCTACCAACTGAGCTACTGCCGCATCGGAGCCCGAATTATACAGAGATTCGGAAACCGGGGTCAAGCATTTGTTGCCAGAATTTTTCAATCGCTCTCTTGGAGATCCGGCCAAGCCACATAGAGGTAGTACGCCATGGACCATAGGGTTAGTGCAGCAGCCACCCAGATCAACAAGGTCCCCCAGAAGATCATATCAAGGCCGGCAACGGTACCACTCTGCAGGAGCATCGGGATTGCCGTGAGCTGTGCCGCGGTCTTGAATTTGCCGATCATATTGACGGCCACGCTCTTCCGTTTACCCATACTGGCCATCCACTCACGCAGTGCAGAGATGGTGATTTCACGGCCAATAATGATGATGGTTACCAATTCACTGACCCGGCTATCCGCGACCAGTAGAATCAGCGCGGTTGAGACGATGAGTTTGTCAGCCACCGGGTCCAGAAAGGCCCCGAAATTGGAGGTCTGATTCCACTTGCGGGCCAAGTAGCCATCCAGCCAGTCGGTGACTGCGGCAATAATGAACAGGATTGCAGAGAGCATATTGCGCCCTGCTTCGTCGATAGGCAGCACATCCGGCACAAAGGCAATCACCAGCAGCGGAATACAGGCAATGCGTGCCCAGGTCAGGATGAGTGGCAGATTCATAGCGGTATTATCAGCGATCTTGGAGGGCTTCGTGAACCCGTTGCGCTAATTCAGGGCTCATTCCGGGAACATTAGCAATGGCATCGATGCTGGCCACCTTGATCTCTGACACGCTGCCGAAGCAGGTCATCAGGGCTTTACGGCGCTTCGGCCCAATGCCGGGAATGTCATCCAGCCTTGAGGCAGTGCGTGCTTTTTGGCGCCGACCACGGTGACCGGTGAGTGCAAACCGATGCGCTTCATCACGAATTTCCTGCACGAGGTGCAAGCCGGGATCATCCGGATTCAGGTGAAGTGGCTCACGTTCATCGACAAAAATCAGGGATTCGAGGCCAGGTTTTCTACCCAGCCCTTTAGCCACTCCGACCAGCGGAATGTCGCTACGACCGATCTCGGCCAGAGCTTCAGCGGCTTTCGCCACCTGGCCTCGGCCGCCATCGATCAGTACCAGATCCGGTTGCAGGGCTTCGACCAACTGATCGGACACACCGTCCTTGATCTTATAGCGGCGGTACACCGCCTGATGGATGGCCGCGTAGTCGTCACCCGGCGTAATGTCGGTGATATTGAAGCGCCGGTAATCCGAGCGGCGCATGGCCCCGCCCTCTTTCTCATCATGCGTCCAGACCACACAGGAGGCCACCGCGGCTTCGCCCTGCGTATGGCTGATATCGAAACACTCGATACGGTTCAGTCGCTCCAGTGAGAGGCCTGCTGCCTGCAGAGCCGCAAGCAATGACGCCTGGCGCTGCCCCTGGAGTGTCTGCATACGACGGCGCTGCGTCAGTGCCAGTTGTGCATTGTTGACGGCCAGCTCTACCCAGGATTTGTGTTGCGCGTAATGCGGCAGATCCATCGGCAATGGCCGACCAATCATGCCCGTGAGCGTTTCGGCAACCGATTCATCGACGGCCACATTGACGAGCACCTTTCCGGGCGGCGGATGTAAGGCGTAATGCGATTCGATAAAGGCTGACAGTACTTCCGTCAAGGATGCCTGATCGAGCATGTTCGCTGCCTGCGGAAAATGGGCCCGGTCACCCAGGTGGCGGCCGCCACGTACCATCGCGAGATTGACGCAGAGACTACCGCCCTGCTCCACGGCCACGATGATATCGACATCTTCTGCCTGATGGCTGTCCATGATCTGTGTATCCTGCGCATGATGTAGCGCCTGAATCTGGTCGCGAAACATGGCAGCCTGTTCAAAGGCCAGCTGTTCTGAGGCCTGTTCCATCAGCATCGTGAGACGTTGGGTAATTTCCTGATGTCGCCCTTGTAGGAACATCGTGGCAGCCTTCACGTCTTCGGCATAATCTGCCGCACTGATTCTGCCGACACACGGGCCGCTGCAGCGTTTGATCTGATACAGCAGGCAGGGCCGCGCCCGGTTATTGAAGACACTGGGTTCGCAGGTACGTAACCGGAAGATCTTCTGCAACAGATGCACGGCCTCACGCACCGAATAGGCATTGGGATATGGGCCAAAATAGTCCGCATTATTGGACAGACTACCGCGATGCAGACCGATCATTGGCCAGGCTTCGCGGGTCAGTCGGATGTACGGATAGGACTTGTCATCACGAAAAAGAATGTTGTACTTGGGCGCCAGTTCCTTGATAAGGTGATTTTCCAGTAACAGTGCTTCTGATTCCGACGGCGTCGGCGTCACCATGAGGCTGGCAACTTTGCTCACCATCAGGGCAATGCGCGGACTGCTCAGATTTTTTGCGAAGTAGGACGAGACGCGGCTCTTGAGGTTGCGGGCTTTGCCGACATACAGAACCTGGCCGTCTTCCGCGAGAAAGCGATACACCCCCGGCCGCTCAGGCAGTGTGCGTACCTGATCCTGCAGGGGGTGTGTCATGGTGGGCGGACTAAAAGCGGCGCTGGGTATTACAGCGACTGGATCAGTTTCAATGCCGCCTGATAATCCGGGTTGGCTTCGAGTTGTGCGCGGGTCAGCGGCTGCTTATCGCCCAATCCCACCTGCCCCAGCAGATTCGGGATTCGGGCAGCACGCTTTGGCTGGGCTTCCGGCTGCCACTCGGTTAACAGCGCATCCACGAAGTCCGGCTTGTTGCAGACGAGAAGGACGTCACAACCGGCATCCCAGGCAGCATTGGCGCGGTCGATAATACTGCCGGCAACACTGGCTCCTTCCATCGACAGATCATCGCTGAAAATAATCCCGTCGAACTGACATTCCAGACGAAGTTTCTCCAGCCAGCGCGGCGAGAAACCGGCAGGACGGTCATCAAGCACCGGGTAGATCACATGCGCCGGCATCACGGCATCCAGTGCCAGTTCATGATACGGCTGCATGTCAGTTTCGATCTCGGCCATGGAACGCTCGTCGACCGGGATAGCCACATGCGAATCAGCCTCGACCCAGCCGTGGCCAGGAAAGTGCTTGCCACAGGAGCCCATGCCGCCTTTGGCCAGGCCCCGGATCAATGCGGCTGCCAGACGGGAAACAATTTGCGGATCTTTCGAGAAGCTGCGATCACCGATCACACCACTACGACCCCAGTCCAGATCCAGCACCGGTGTAAATGAAAAATCCACACCGTGGGCACGTAATTCAGCCGCCAGCACCAGGCCTACCGCGGCCGCGGCATCTTCTGCAGTGATCGGATCTTTGGCAAAAAGCTCACCTAGCACACGCATGGCAGGCAAACGGGTAAAACCTTCGCGGAAGCGTTGTACCCGGCCACCTTCGTGATCCACGGTAATCGGCAGTGGCGGATTGCGCAGTTGGGCAATGTCCTGGGTCAGTGCAGACAGTTGTACCGGATCCTTATAATTGCGCGAGAAAAGAATGACGCCACCCACCAGCGGGTGCTGCAGTCGACGCTTATCGGCCTCTGTGAGAGTCAGACCTTCCACATCCACCATCAGGGGACCATAGGCAACATTCATGTTCATGATTTCTCCACGACAACAAAAGCAACAGCATGGGCCACCTCATCGGAAATCGACAGGTGGATCTGCAGGGAACGCTGACGGATCCATTCCGCCAGCTCGGCTTCAAAACTGAAAAAAGGCTTCCCCAGTTCATCGTGCTCGACACGAATCGCTGGTAACAGGATGGGTGCGCGAAGCCCGGTACCCAGGGCCTTGGCCAGGGCCTCCTTGGCCGCAAAACGTTTGGCCACAAAACGGTCTGACATCGGAGCCTGTAAAGCTTCCTGCTGCTCCTGAGGATGCAGCAGATGTGCCAAGCCACGCGCAGGATGGCGCGCCAGCAACTGGCCGATGCGCTCAACCGATACGATATCGGTACCAATCCCGTAGATCATGTTAACGGTTTAGGCTGACGGCTTCGCGCATCAGGCGCTTCATTTCACTGACGGCTTCGCGCAGACCGACAAAAACGGCTCGGCTGACAATCGCATGTCCGATATGCAGCTCGCGAATGCCCGGCAACGCGGCAATGGGCTGTACGTTGTAATAGTT
>CAYLWV010000073.1:4238-7912 GCA_964387485.1 uncultured Dechloromonas sp.
CCCACGATATCCAAACCACCTTCCGTGGTGACTTCCTGGCGCCCTTCAGGGACCAGCATCGCCATTTCCGGCTTGAGCGCACAGGCAATGCCGACCATCTCATCGGTCGCCGCCATTTCCAGGTTCAGTTTGATCTGGGTGAGATCACGCAGTTTGCGCACATCCGCATCCTGGATGTGGCGTCGATCTTCGCGTAGATGAACAGTGATGCCATCGGCACCGCCAATGTGCGCCTCGACCGCCGCCCAGACCGGATCCGGTTCATAGGTACGACGTGCCTGTCGCAGGGTTGCCACATGGTCGATATTGACGCCGAGTTCAATCATGATTCCCAATCCAGAATTACAGGTCAGTCAGTTCTTCAAAGAGACGACGGCTATGCAGTTGTCGTCCATTCAGGTAAAACGCCATCAGACTGCGCATCAGCTGTTTGCTTTCTGCGAGGCTGGTCGGATTGCCAAAAGATTCGGCTTCCAGATCCAGCAATGTCTGGCCGCTTATTGTACCGGCGGCAGCCGAAGAATCCGTCACCACCCGCGGCCCGGACTCCATTTCATACAGATAGCGTGCTTGCGCTCGGATGGCTTCTCCTGCCGTGTCGTGCGTCAGCATCAAGCCATAACCCAACTCACCCAGCAGGCGTTTTTCAAATCCGCGCAGACAGACGGAAAAAAAGGCCGCATCCGGGGTGGTGCTTGCCGTCAGCGCCATCAGCGCTTGGCCATAGTGCTCGAACAGTTGCTCGTGAGCATCCTCACGCGGCAGGAGATTGATCAGCAATTCGTTCAAATAATAACCACACAACAGGGCACGCCCTTCGAGCAGAGGTTGCCCACCCTGCCATTCGGCGTTGTGCAGTGTCACCACCTCACCTTTACCGCTCCAGGTCACTTCCAGGGGCTGAAATGCCATGAGCACGCCGCGCATCGCTGATCGGGGACGACGCACACCTTTGGCGACTAGCGCCATTCGACCGTAATCGCGGGTAATCGCCTCAACGACCAGGCTGGTTTCCCGATATGGCCGGGTGTGCAGCACAAAGGCCGGTTGGCGATCGACTTTAACGGGCCGCATGAACTGACAGAGGATTTATTCGTAACCCAATGTACGCAGCAGGCGTTCGTCATCGGCCCAGCCGGACTTGACCTTCACCCAGAGCTCTAGGTAGACGGTACCACCGAACAGACGGGTCATATCCTGACGGGCCTCCGACGCGATTCGCTTCAGGGTTTCACCATGCTTACCAATGATGATGGGCTTGTGTGATTCACGGTCCACCACAATGGCGGCAAATACCCGGCGCAGATCACCTTCGACTTCAAATTTCTCGATTTCAACGGTGACCGAATAAGGCAGCTCGTCACCGAGCAGACGGAACAGTTTTTCACGGATATATTCCGAAGCGATAAAACGCTCACTACGATCAGTCAGGGTATCCGGGTCGTAGAGGAAACCCTGCTTAGGGAGCGCGCCACGAATTTCACCAAGTAGCGCATCAGCCTGTGTCCCCTTCTCCGCACTGACCGGCACCACGGCAGCCCAGTTGCGGATTTCTGCCAGTTTGGCGACAAAGGGTAACAGCGCTGCCTTGTCCTTGAGTTGATCAATCTTGTTCAGCACCAGAATCACCGGGCGATCTTCAGGCAGTAACGCCAGCACCTTACGATCTGCATCGCTGTAACGGCCAGCCTCGATCACGAAGCAGATGACGTCAACTTCCTGGAGCGCCTGTGTCACGCCGCGATTCATCGTACGATTGAGCGCGGAACTATGTTTGGTCTGAAAACCTGGGGTATCAACGAACACATACTGGGCATCCTCGTCCGTTCGGACCCCCATGATGCGGTGGCGCGTTGTCTGTGCCTTACGGGAGGTGATGCTAAGTTTTTCACCGATCAGCCGGTTGAGCAATGTCGACTTACCGACATTGGGGCGCCCCACCAGGGCAACCAGTCCGGCCGGTTCCAGTGAATCTGGCGCATCCGGTAATGTGAACGAATTTTCAATCCTATCTTCGGTCATGATCTCTTTTCCTGTTGGCGCGCTTCAAGCGCCATGAGTGCCATGAATGCCTTTTCGGCGGCCTGCTGTTCGGCTGCGCGGCGCGTTGGTCCTGTGCCGCAGGTTGCGATCTGCTGATCGGCAATCTGACACGTCACTTCAAAGGACTGGGCATGAGCGGCGCCACTGATTTTCGGTGTGCCATAGGCTGGCAACGGGCAACGTCGTGCCTGCAACCATTCCTGCAATCGGGTCTTGGCATCCTTGGCGGATGGCAATTTGTTCAGATCAATCGCTTTAAGCCGTTGATCGAAGTTACGGAGGATAACCTGGCGCGCTGTTTCAAAATCGGCATCTTGCCAGACAGCGCCGTAGAGGGCCTCAACGGTATCCGCCATGATGGATGGCCGGTGCTGGCCACCGCTTTTCAGCTCACCCTCCCCTAGGCGGAGGTAGCGACTCATACACAGTTCGGCAGCCACGGAAACCAGTTGGTCCTGGCAGACCAGATTGGAACGCAAGCGGGAGAGATCGCCTTCCGGTAACGCCGGAAACGCATTAAAGAGCGCTTCTGCCACCACGGCATTCAGAATGGCATCCCCCAGAAACTCCAGCCGTTCGTAATGATCTCGGCCGTAACTCCGATGCGTCAGCGCCTGTTCCAGCAGCGCCTGTTCACGGAACTGATAGCCAATAGCGGCTTCCAGCCCGGCCAGCAGGCTTTGCGCCGTTGTGCGATGGCCCGATCCGGTCATGAATCAGTCAGCATCAGTGAAAGGAGCCGATACGGCCCAGGTCACCCCAGTGGAACCAGATGAAGAAGGCTTTGCCGACAATGTTGGCATCCGGTACAAAGCCCCACACGCGACTGTCCTTACTGTTATCCCTGTTATCACCCATGGCAAAATAATGACCGGCAGGCACCTTGCAGACAAAACCATTACTGTCGTAACGGCACTGATCGCGATACGGGAAGCGCGCAACATCGGGGACAAAGGCCGGGGCATCTGCGTCATTCAGCGTGTTGTAGGTCACCCCGTTCAGGGTTTCCTGATACTGCTTCGAGTAGTACATGCGGTCCGGATGCAGATAGTCAGCTTCCGGCTTGCGCGGTACAGGCACGCCATTAATACTCAGTTGCTTGTTCTGATAACTCACGGTGTCACCGGGCAGACCGATCACCCGCTTGATGTAATCGACATTCGGTTCCGGCGGATAACGGAACACCACCACATCGCCTCGTTCAACAGGCTTGCCCGATACAATTTCCGTACCGACGATGGGCAAACGCAAACCGTACGTAAACTTGTTGACCAGAATATAGTCACCGACCTGCAACGTCGGAATCATCGAGCCCGATGGAATCTTGAAGGGTTCCACGACAAAGGAACGGAGGGCAAAGACCGCAAGAATGACCGGGAACAGGCTGGCACCCCACTCCACCCAGATCGGATTTTTACTACCGGGTGCCCGTAACTTTCGGGCGTACAGCACATCAATCAGCCAGAGAATACCGGTGGCCAGCGTGATCAAAAAAAGAATCAGTGCAAAATTCATCGGGTCGTTCCGTTAATCTTGGGGCGTTGCAGTTATTTACCGTCGACACGAAGCACGGCCAGGAAGGCTTCCTGCGGCACTTCAACGGTGCCGATCTGCTTCATGCGCTTCTTACC
>CAYLWV010000074.1:0-7734 GCA_964387485.1 uncultured Dechloromonas sp.
GATCGAACCAGCAATCACGTGACCGGCAAACAGCAGGCCACCCGACAACGAATGCATACCGGCCCACGAAGCACCCATCAGGGCGATCAGCATGAAGACCAGCTCACCGGCATACATGTTACCGAACAACCGCATACCGTGAGAAATTGTTTTTGCTGCGAACTCGATCATCTGCATCAGGAAGTTGATCGGTGCCAGCGCAGGATGGGAACCGAACGGGGCGGCAAACAGCTCATGCACCCAGCCACCGATACCCTTGATCTTAACGTTGTAGTACAAGCAGACGATCAGCACACCCAGCGCCATGGCCAGCGTGATGTTCAGGTCAGCCGACGGCACAATACGCAGGAACGCATGATGCGGGTCGTGACCGGTCGCTTCGTAGTAGCTAGACCAGAGCTTCGGGAACAGATCCAGCGGCAGCAGGTCCATCGCGTTCAGGAAGAAAATCCAGACAAACACGGTCAACGCCAGCGGTGCCACAAAGAGGCGCGACTTGGCGTCGTGAATGATGCCTTTGGCCTGATCAGCCACCATCTCAACCAATACTTCAATGGTCGCTTGCAGACGACCCGGCACACCAGCTGTGGCACGCTGCGCTACAAACGCCAGCAGACCCACCGCCAGAATACCCAGCAGGGTTGAAAATATAAAGGAGTCCAGGTTGATCACCGACCAGTCGACAATTGCCTTCTGGGCCTCACCTGTGGTGTTCAGGTGGGTCAGGTGGTGAACAATATATTCACCCTGGGTCGGGCCGCTGTGGGCCGCTGCGTTCGCTACGTTTTCAGTCGCCATCTCAGGTTCTTTTCGCCAATGCTAAAAAATTTACCTGCAAGGTGATCACCATACTGAGCAGCATACTGGGCCAACTGAGGTCCGTATACAACACGATGGCAACCGCCAACAAAATCAGTGTGAGGGCAAGCTTGAGGAATTCGTAGACGATGAACGTTGCAGCAGTCGCCACACTTGCACGACCTGCTGACGCCGCCATCAATTTCAGCGCGAACAGAAAATTAGGCAGCAGAACCGCCCCTCCTCCGATCGCGGCAGAAATACTGCCACGCCCCCCCGCAAGCATCCCGGCCAGTACCACAGCGATAGTTATCGCGATTAGCTGCAGGCGTATTACTCGAAACACCGTCACCTCACCGCTTTATGTGCTGGGCCAAAACCAGGCGCCTTCAAACGCCGTAACTATACGGCGAGCTTGCGCCGCCGTCAATCAAAAAAACGCTCAATCAACCCATCAAGCTGATCAAGGCTTTCAAAGCTGATTGTAATCTTACCGGCCCCCCGCTTATTGGCCGCAATTTTGACTTCAGCCCCGAGGTTGTCTGCCAGCCGTTCGCTCAGGCGCGTGACGTCGGCATTTTCCACCTTGGCCGCGCCGGCCGTGGGCTTCGCAGCTGTTTTATCAGCTTGCCGACGACGCACCAGCTCTTCGGTCTCGCGCACAGAAAGGCCCTTGAGGACCACATGCTGTGCCACGGCCACCTGCTCACCACCGGCCAACGCCAGCAACGCCCGCGCATGCCCCATATCAATCCGGCCATGCATCAGCAGGTCCTGCACCGGATTGGCCAGGTCCAGCAAACGCAGCAGATTCGATGCGGCAGAGCGTGAACGCCCCACCGCTTCAGCGGCTTCCTGATGGGTGAGATTGAATTCTTCAATCAGACGACGCAGACCCTGTGCCTCTTCCAAGGGATTGAGATCTTCGCGCTGGATGTTTTCGATCAGCGCCATCGCCAGCGCCGCTTCATCGGCAATGTAATGCACGTGCACCGGCACTTCTTTCAGCCCGGCAATCTGCGAGGCGCGCCAACGGCGTTCGCCGGCGATAATTTCGTACGGTGTTGACGCACCGGCGCCGAGCGGACGCACAATGATTGGCTGCACCAGCCCCTGTGCAGCAATCGACGACGCCAGTTCATTCAGACTAGCTTCATCCATACGGGTGCGTGGCTGATACTTACCCGGCTGCAGATCGGTGACTGGCAACTTGCTCGGCACCTCGCTTTTGGCCGACGTTGCAGCAACATCAGCAGGGGCGGCAGATTTGGCACCGCCCAGCAGTGCGTCTAGGCCACGGCCCAGCCCTCGGGATTGTTTCTTTGTGTTCATAGTCTTTGTTCTTAAGCAGCAGTTTTGCCGTGGCGTGCCAGCAACTCGTCTGCCAAGGCCATATAGGCCTGCGCACCTTTGGAAGCGGGATCATAGGCCGTGGCCGGCTTGCCATGAGACGGCGCCTCCGCCAGACGGACATTACGCGGAATAATCGTTTCGTAGACCTTGTCGCCAAAGTGGCTGGTCAGCTCTTCCGAAACCTGTTGCGTCAGCGTGTTCTGTGCGTTGTACATCGTGCGCAGCAGCCCTTCGATTTCCAGATCGGGGTTCAGATTGCCACGCACTTTACGCAGTGTTTCCACCAGATCCGACAAACCTTCCAGCGCATAGTATTCGCATTGCATCGGGATCATCACCGACTGCGACGCCACCAGAGCGTTGACTGTCAGCATGTTCAATGCCGGCGGACAATCAATCAGCACATAGTCATAGCGATCAGACACCGTGGCCAGTGCTTCCTTAAGCTTCTGATCACGACCATCCAGCTCAATCAGTTCAATTTCGGCACCGGCTAGATCACGATTGGCCGACAGAATGTCGAAACCGTAGGCGGTCTTCTGAATGGCCTGCGCCAGCGTGGTGTCGCCCAGCAGCAGTTCGTAAACCGTGGGCAACTCATCCGACTTAGCGATACCGCAACCCGTGGTGGCATTACCCTGCG
This sequence comes from uncultured Dechloromonas sp., assembly GCA_964387485.1. Taxonomy (GTDB): domain Bacteria; phylum Pseudomonadota; class Gammaproteobacteria; order Burkholderiales; family Rhodocyclaceae; genus Fluviibacter. The sequence continues at coordinate 2,795 of CAYLWV010000074.1, forward strand.
GATCCAGATCAATCAGCAGCACCCGTTGCCCGCGCTTGGCCAGCGCCGCGCTCAGATTCACAGCCGACGTGGTCTTGCCCACACCGCCTTTTTGATTGGTAATCGCCAGAATACGCATGCTGCGCCTTTGTAAAGCCATCAATTAAACTGCTGTATCGGCAGCGGCCGGCACCAGCAAAACGAGGTGTCTTTCCGCGCCCAGATCGGGCACTTGCAGCGGAATCACTGCTTTCACCACGATATCAGACGGTAATTCTGCCATTTCGGCGTCCGGAAAGACACCTTTCATGGCAAACCACCCCCCATTTTTTGCCAAAAGACGCCGCGTCTGCCCCACCAGCGTATTCAAAGTCGCATAGGCGCGGGCAGTAACCAGGTTAAAACCCGCCGCGTGCGCAGCCGGTGGCACCCAGCTTTCAATACGATCCGACACCGCCTCCAGGTTCTTGAGGCCCAACGCAATAGCGGCCTGCTTCAGAAACGCCACCTTTTTACCCACGGTATCGATCAAGGTGATCGAGCGCTCCGGCTGCAGAATCGCCAGCGGAATCCCCGGCAAACCACCACCACTCCCCACATCCAGCAGGTCGCCTGGCGGCAGATGCGGCACAATCGACAGCGAATCCAGCAAATGCTGCGTCAACATGGCCGAACGCTCACGAACGGCGGTCAGGTTATAGGCTTTGTTCCATTTTTGCAGCAAATCCAGATAATCCAGCAACTTGTCGGCCTGCGCTTCGGTAAGCGATACGCCCATCTCCGGCGCACGTGCCAGCAGCAGGGCACGCTCTTCCGCACGTCCGTTCGCCGTCTGGCTCACAGCGCCGTCCCCAGCGCCACACCCATGCGCTTCAAATGCACCAGCAACAAACCAATGGCCGCTGGCGTCACACCCTGAATACGGGCAGCCTGTCCCAGCGTTTGCGGCCGATGTGCCTGCAATTTCTGGCAGACCTCGCGTGACAGGCCGATGACCTCGCTGTAATCCAGCGCTTCCGGTAACGCCAGCGTTTCGTAGGCCGCCTGGCGGGCTACTTCATCACGCTGACGGTCAATATAGCCCTGATATTTGGCCTGGATCTCGACCTGCTCCACCACATCCGGTGCCAGCGCTACGTTGTCTGCCAATCCGGCCTGTTCAACCAGCTGCTGCAAACCGGCGTGCGTGGTATCCGGACGACGCAACAGCTCGAACGCGGTCGTTTCCCGCTCCAGTGGCTTACCCAGCGCCGCCTCAAGTAGTTCTGCCGACACCCGCAGCGGATTGACACGAAGCGCTCTTAATCGCTGCTGTTCTAGCTCAATCGCTTCGCGTTTGGCGCAGAACGCCGCCCAACGCACATCATCAACCAACCCCATGTCGCGACCAATTTCGGTCAAACGCAGATCCGCATTATCTTCACGCAGGCTCAGGCGATATTCGGCGCGACTGGTAAACATGCGATAGGGCTCACTCACGCCGCGCGTGATGAGGTCATCGACCAGCACCCCCAGATACGATTCATCCCGACGCGGGTGCCAGGCCGCTTCACTCCGAGTGTAGCGCGCTGCATTCAGGCCGGCCAGCAGACCCTGGGCGGCGGCTTCTTCATAACCGGTGGTGCCGTTGATCTGCCCGGCAAAGAACAGACCGCTGATCGCTTTGGTTTCCAGCGAGGCCTTCAAGCCGCGCGGATCAAAGTAGTCATATTCGATGGCATAGCCCGGACGCAGGATGTGGCATTGCTCCATACCACGGATGGAGCGCACGATCTGCAGCTGCACATCAAAGGGCAGGGACGTCGAGATCCCGTTCGGATAGATCTCGTGCGTATCCAGACCTTCCGGTTCCAAAAATACATGGTGGCTCGCCTTGTCGGCAAAGCGGTGAATCTTGTCTTCGATCGATGGGCAGTAGCGCGGCCCCACACCCTCGATTACGCCGGTATACATGGGCGAGCGGTCGAGGTTGTTACGAATAATCTCGTGCGTACGCTCGTTAGTATCGGTGATCCAGCAGGGCAGTTGCGCCGGATGCTGCGCGGCGCTCCCCAGAAAGGAAAAGACCGGCATCGGGTCATCCGAATGCTGCGTCTGCATCACGGAAAAATCGATGGTCTTGCCGTCCAGGCGTGGCGGCGTGCCCGTCTTCAGACGCCCTTGCGGGAGCTTCAGCTCGCGCAACCGTGCGGCCAACGAGACCGAAGGCGGGTCACCCATGCGGCCGCCGGAATAACTATCCAGCCCCACGTGGATCAGACCATTCAGGAAAGTACCCGCAGTCAGCACCACGGCATTCGCCTGAAAGCGGATACCCAGCTGCGTCACGGCTCCCACCACCTTGTCACCATCCATGATCAGGTCATCACAGGCCTGCGCAAAAATCGTGAGGTTCGGCTGGTTTTCCAAGCGACGACGAATCGCCTGTTTATAAAGTACCCGATCAGCCTGGGCGCGCGTCGCACGTACTGCCGGCCCTTTGGAGGCATTGAGAATACGGAACTGAATCCCGGCTTCATCGGTCGCAGCCGCCATGGCGCCGCCCAGCGCGTCGACCTCTTTCACCAGATGGCCTTTACCGATACCGCCGATGGAGGGATTGCAGCTCATCACCCCCAGGGTTTCCATGCTGTGCGTCAGGAGCAGGGTGCGCGCGCCCGTCCGCGCCGAAGCCAGCGCAGCCTCCGTCCCGGCGTGCCCGCCACCCACCACAATCACATCAAAACGATCCGGAAATTCCATCAGTCCACAACTTTCAACAGCGCTGTCACCTTGCGCCAGATCAAATCTGCTGCATAAAGCACACGTGGCTTAAGCAACGCTTCATCTGCGCAACACAAAAGGGTGCTAATTTTATCGAATGCACTGTGCTTTTGCTGTGCTTTTTATTGATTTATCAAGGAATTCTTGAGTATGTCCACCAGGGTACCCCTTATCGGCACCCGCATAACGATAGTTTTTAGCTAACGAAAGTTTAGTAACAATCAATTGGATTTATAGAAACAACGTCCGTACACTGCGAACTGTCGATAAGAGATTCACTCTTTCACACATCTTCCCAAACCAAACAGGAGCAACAGCATGTCGTTGATCAACACTCAGGTTCAACCGTTCAAGGCCCAGGCTTTCGTTAATCGCAACGGCAAGGGCGAATTCATTGAAGTCTCGGAAGCCAGCCTGAAGGGCAAATGGTCCGTGCTGATTTTCATGCCGGCCGCTTTTACCTTTAACTGTCCGACCGAAATCGAAGATGCGGCGGACCACTACGCCGAGTTCCAGAAAGCTGGCGCAGAAGTCTACATTGTCACCACCGATACCCACTTCTCGCACAAAGTCTGGCACGAAACTTCGCCGGCCGTCGGCAAAGCCAAGTTCCCGCTGATCGGCGACCCGACTCACCAACTGACCAACGCCTTTGGCGTCCACATTCCGGAAGAAGGCCTGGCCCTGCGCGGCACCTTCATCATCAACCCGGAAGGTCACATCAAGACGCTGGAAATCCATTCGAACGAAATCGCTCGCGATGTCGGCGAAACGCTGCGCAAGCTGAAGGCTGCCCAGTACACCGCCTCGCACCCGGGTGAAGTGTGCCCGGCCAAGTGGAAGGAAGGCGAAAAGACGCTGGCACCGTCGCTGGATCTGGTCGGCAAGATCTAAACAACCGCTGCAACAGCAAATACCCGGGGCCAAAGCCCCGGGTACCACCTCAATAGATGATTGCATCGCCAAGCGGCGAATAGGTCTTCTTTTGCCTCAAAAAAGACCCCGCTTAGCCATGCACTTATCTCATTACACGCATCACCCCTATTGATTTGGGAGACCATCATGCTTGACGCCAACATTCAGGAACAACTTAAAGCCTACCTCCAGCGCCTGGAACAGCCGATCCAGCTGATGACCTCGTTGGATAACAGCGGCAACTCCGAGCAGATGCGCGAACTCGTCAACGAGATTGCTGCCTTGTCGGATATGGTCAACGTGACTGAAAGCAATGATTCGGAATTCAAGCCATCGTTCCGAGTCGCCCCGCTTAATCACCCGGGCGAACGCGGCGTGGCCCGTTTTGCCGGTCTGCCCATGGGCCACGAATTTACCTCGCTGGTACTGGCCCTGCTGCAGATGGGTGGTTACCCGCCCAAAGTGGATGCCAGCGTGATCGAACAGATCCGCAATCTGCCTGGCGATTACAAGTTCGAAACCTTCATCTCGCTAAGCTGCCATAACTGCCCGGATGTCGTACAGGCACTCAACCTCATGGCCGCCATCAACCCACGCGTCCAGCACACCATGATTGATGGCGGCATGTTCCAGGACATCGTCGAATCACGTCAGATCATGGCCGTACCCACCGTCTATATGAATGGTGAAGAATTCGGTGCCGGTCGCATGACCATCGAAGAAATTCTCGCCAAACTCGATACGGGTGCCGCTGCCCGCGAAGCCGAAAAGATCAGCGCCCAGGCGCCCTACGATGTGCTCATCGTCGGTGGTGGCCCGGCTGGCTCGGCCGCGGCCGTCTACGCGGCCCGCAAAGGCATTCGGACCGGCATTCTGGCCGAGCGCTTCGGTGGCCAGGTCATGGATACCGTCGGCATTGAAAACTTCATCTCCGTTCAGGAAACCGAAGGGCCCAAGCTGGTCGCCCAACTGGAGCAACACGTCAAAGCCTACGACGTGGACATCATGAATCTGCAACGTGCCGCATCGCTGAGCCCGGCCACGGAACCCGGTGGTTATGCCGAGGTTCGCACCGCGAGTGGTGCAACGCTCAAGGCCAAGAGCGTCATCATCTCTACGGGGGCCCGCTGGCGCGAACTGAATGTACCCGGCGAGCAAGAGTACCGCGGTAAGGGCGTGGCCTACTGCCCACACTGCGATGGCCCACTGTTCAAAGGTAAGCGCGTGGCCGTCATCGGCGGCGGCAACTCCGGCGTTGAAGCAGCCATTGATCTGGCCGGCAT